>JAADHY010000427.1 GCA_013151585.1 Planctomycetota bacterium | reverse complement strand
CACGCTGACACGCCCCATGGATGAACCGCGTCAGTTTATTGTGATATGTACCAGAATCGTGACAGAATCGTGAAACTCAATTTAGCCTCCGGTCCAGTAAGCGGGAGGCGCTAGCCTCCGGTGCTTCACGCCTGCGAGTCGAATACCGCACGCTAGCGCGTTGCGTTCACCCGGCGGGGGCCCGGGGTTGAGCGGAGCGAACCTCCGGGAACCGGCCGCTTGGGGGCTCACTTCGCGAGCCCCCAGCGACCCGTCCCCCGTCCGGATTGATGGACCAGCGCTGGCGTCGTATGCCGACCCCCGGCCGCGTCGGGCACGAAGGCGCAAACGTCGCTTGCGTTCTGAAGCGGATCGCATTCCATGACCATCTGATGTGCCGCAGCTTATGTCGCGCCTTCCCGCCCAACCTGCGAAAAGTTTGTTTTTGCAGGAAATCCTGTGCTCCCCAAGGCTCCCAAAATCGGCTTTCTATTGGGGACGTGGGCCCTGCACTTTGTCGGCTGGTAGTAATCTGCGTGCCGGCCTGCATCCCGCGGAAGGGAACGCTGGGTTTTGACCAGGAAAGGACAACGGGCGAACGATGGCGAGAACCGTCTTGATTACGGGGGCGACGGGGTTTTTGGGCCGTAATCTGCTGGATCGGCTTCTTCAAGTGTCTCCAGACGACACCTACCTCTTGCTGGTGCGTTCGCATGCTGCGGAGCGACGGATTCGTCGTCGCTATCCCCTGATGGAAGACGATCAGCTCCGCATCGTCTATGGCGATTTGCGGGATGACCGGTTAGGGCTAAGCAGCTCGGACCGCCGGCGTTTGTGTCGCACTGTGGACGAAATATGGCACGTGGCCGGATCGACCAGCTTCCATCGATCGGACGCCGCTTTGCTGCGCGAGACGAACGTCAACGGCACGCGGTATTTGATCGATCTGGCTCAGCAGTGTCGTCACGGTCCGCCGATCTATTTTGTGAGTACGTTCTACGTGTGCGGGATCACGGCGGGGTCCGTGGAAGAAGATGGATTGCCGCCGTGTGGTCGTTTTCGGAACGCGTACGAGCGCACGAAGTGGGAAGCGGAAAAGGTGTTGCGAGTTTGGCGGGGACCGTTCGTGGTGTTCCGGCCCAGCATCGTTTTGGGGCATTCCCAGACGCTGGATCCGCAAGGCGAACGCCGCATGATGTACGGCTATTTGTTGGGAGTGGCCTGTGGCGTGCACAAACACCTGAAGACTCACGGACAGAGCCTTTGGGCTCATCTCCAGCGACCGGAAGCATCGCCACTGCGGGTGTCGTTACGCATGATCGGAAACAATCAGACTCGGAAGAACTTTGTTTGCGTGGACGACGTGGTTCGGATTTTGGTGGCGGTGGCGCGGCGTGCGGGCCCAGCCGCTCTGGGACGCACCTTTCATATCGTCAACCCGAAAACCATGGTCGGCACGGCAATCGGCCGGGCCTTGGAACGGGCGCTGAACGTGAAAGGGATTCGCTACGTGGGGGATCGGGTTGAACGACCGAGCGAGTTAGAGCGATCGGTGCTACGTTGGACGCGTCCCTTCGTTCCTTACACGATTCATTCGGATCCGCCTGCGTCGATGGAGAATGCTGAGCAACTTCTGGGTCGAGACGCGCAAGTAGCGCGAATGACGGCGGAACGATTCACGAGGATGCTGAGAAGTTTTGTAGAGCGGGAGTTAATCCGTCGCGATGGCCGTGTGTTTCACGCATGAAGAGCGCTTGTGGTACTTGCGTCAATACGGCTCTCACTGCCTGGCCTACTCGACCCTGCAGCCCGGGATGCGCTATTTCGATGTACCAGGCATCGGGTATCTCGCTTATATGCAATACTGCGGCACCCGCTTCGTGCTGGGAGACCCAATTTGTTCGCTGGACCTCGCCCCTGTTTTGATCCGCGAAGCACTGTCCGAACACTCGGATACATGCTTTATTCAGACTAGCGAGCAGGTTGCGATCATCCTAAAAGATATTCACCACTACTATGCTACATGTCTCGGAATCGAAACCTGGATCGATTTACCGTCGTGGAGTCTTAAAGGAACAAGGCGAAAACTCATTCGTAAATACGTGAATCGTGGACGCAAGACTGGCCTCCGAGTCTACGAGCTCTCAGCCAAAGATATCTCCCATGTTCGCTCCCATTTGTTACAGTTGAGAAGCCGTTGGCTCAAGAGCCGACGGAACCCGAGACGTGTGAGGTTCCTGGTCAGGCCGCCGACCGTGGACGACTACGGCGTGCGAGTTTTCCTAGCTAGACTCGGTGGTGAATTAGTAACAGAATTGATTTGCGACCCGATCTACGGCAGTGGTAGCGTGGCAGGGTACAACATTAATCTGGCCCATTACAGTCCAAAGAAATGCCACAAGCATGCCGTCACATGCGCCGTCGCGTATGCATTAGATGTCTTCCGCCAAGAACGTTTGAAATACGCCAGCTTAGGTCTGTCTCCTCTCAACGGGATTGCCCCACTCGTGGGAGACAATCCTGCCCTTCGAGTTGCTTTGCAAGCGATTTATCGCTGGGGCAACTCCCTTTACAACTTTCGCGGATTGGCTGAGAACAAACACTCATATTGTGGGCGATCAACACGTGCGTTTGCTTGCACACGGCGATGGTTGCCCGTCAAAGATATCCTTTGCACGCTGAGAATCTGCAATCTCATTTAGAGCTCAGGCGCGTCGGACTTTGGTATCATGCCGCTGGGTCGACGGGGTTAAGCGAGGCGAACCCTCGGAGGCCTCCGCCCCCACTCGAGTCATGCCATGTTTTCCTGCTATTCTCGGGCTCGGGTATCGCTGGTTCCGTTGATTGATCGCTGAGGACAAAGCCACTCGCCGCGACGTGGCATAGAGGAAATGGCGCCCCTGACCCGCGGATGGCCCTCGCAAAAAACGTTGTGTCTCATGGGAAAGCGGGAGTGGATGGGAATCGAACCCACCTGGCCCCTTGCTCAGGAGCCACACTGGGTTTGAAGCCCAGGGCGGTCACCAGATCCGCTTACACTCCCGTAAGAGGCGAAGTCGTTCGCGCACGGGCGAGTCTAAATTCGTTCGCAGTCGAAGTCAAACGGACTGTGAGGTGGAGATAATTCAGGACGCACGACAGAGTTTGCATGGCTGCACGGCCGCACTCGGACGTCAGCGTGCGAAACGAAGTTCCTTCTCCCCCGTCGTTTCGGGGGGAGAAGGTGCCCGAAGGGCGGATGAGGGGGGCACAATGGCTCCAGTCGGCGCAGAGCTCTCGGCAGGCGCTCCGCTCAACCCGGGTTACCCCGACGGAGTGAACGCAACGCGCTAGCGTGCGGTCCCTGCGGCCTACACGCTTGGGCCGGCAACGCGACCGGACGCTAGCGCGTTCCGCTCACGCTTCACGCTGCGCACCGGAGCCTCCCGCTTACTGGACCGGAGGCTAGCGCCTTCCGCTTACTTACTGTTACTGTTTGATACCGATCGGAGCGCCCTCACCCGGCCGCCTTCGGCGGCCACCCTCTCCCGCACGCGGGAGAGGGGACCGACCCACTGCGGCCGGATGTCGAAATCACAAAGTGCGTCGTGTGCCCCGTCCCCGATGCGACGCCGGGCCCGGACGGTTGTGGCGGCCTCTTCGGAACTGTCAAACAATAAGTTGCGAGGCGCGGGATGCACGACGGGCTTTCTCGCCCGTCAGAAAGGTGCCGGACAGGAATGCCCGGCCTGCAATAAAGAGCTCGTTATTTTGTGACGCTCTCTTCGAGGTTGCTAGAAGTGGAGCCGTGCTCCGGCGATTGAGCCGGGCTTCGGCCTGATTGCAGCCGTTTTGGCATTTGGTGTAGCGCACGAGGCACACCGGATGGCCGTTCTCCCCCTGGTACCGCCCAATTCGTCCGGATGATTCACGAAACGGGCGGAAGTCGAGTTAAGAGGCTGTTTCAACAGGTCCGTCCCGTCGGCCTGCGAAGACCTGCGGTCGAGCGATGCACGGGATCAGGAGACCCGCGCACAACGTGTTGTGGCCCAGTTCAATCTCGAACCGACCTGCCAGAATTGGCAAAAGTCGAGCTTGGCTTTGGAAGTTTACGTTTCTTGGCATCCTTGCTTCATGGTCGCACTGCTTGACGGTCGGAGAGTTCTTCTTCGGCACAACGCCGAACCTTACAGAGCAACGCGAGTAATCTTAAACCCAACACCTTGCCTCAGAATGCCCATCTCCCTGCCGATTCGTCAGGCCGCGGTGGGGCGTTCCGTTCACGAACTCGGCGTGCCGAAATGGGCTTCGTTGTCTTGCCTCACGATTTCAAGAGCCCGCTCGATCAAGCGGTAGTAGTGAGGGAACAGTTGGACCGCTTCCTGGAACATGTCCCTCAGCGCCGTGTCCTGAGGGGCCTGATGTGCCATGTTCCAAAGGTGATCGATGGCCCGGTGCTGAGTCGGATCGACCGTTAGTCCGAGGCGGTCAAAACACTGTTCATGGGACAAATTCGGATCGCCCAAGAGCGTGCGCAGGCTATCGACAATGGGCTCTGTGAGTTTCCTGATCCAATTCAGCTCGTAGCGAAGTAGTCGTCGGGCGTCAAAATGGGACGGCGCGTTCAAATAGAAGGCGTAACGCCCTGAGCGGATTCGCGCGTAGCGGATATGTTCCATCAAGGTTGCCAGAGGGTCGGCACTAGCCGCCTCCAGTCGCTTCTTGAGCTGCCCGGGACTGGTGGACCGGTCGACATTGAGGTGTTCGATCGACTCCAGCAGCAACGGATACAACTGCTTGAACCCGGCGAAGAGCAGCTCTTCGAAGGCGTGCAACCGATCAGCACAGGTCCGCTCGGGCGTTTCGTAGTGCGCTTCCAGTTGCTGGAAAACGGCATCGACCTGCTCGGTCACCAATCCGTTGTCGCGCAGCCAACTCAGCGCTTCCCACTTGCCGGAAAAGTTTTTCCGGGCCAGGATCGCTGCGGCAGACAACATGGGCGGCGCAAAATAGTGCCAGCACCGCGAATGCATCGCGTACTTGGGCTCCAGCGCTCCCAGGTTGATCGGTGGATCGATGCCGTGGATGTAAGGCGAATAGTATTGGAGAAACTTACTTAGGTGATAACGCTCGTCCGCGGCGTCGAACCTGCGCGCGACCATGCGGGCCTTGAGCCGATCGAACCAATCACGGCGGCCCCACCACAACGACCAAACGGCGTACTCCGGGTTGCTGAACCGACTGTCGAGAACTTCCGAGATGGTCATCCCGGCCCCGGGCGTATGCTCGTTGATGCGGTTCCATTCGGGATGGGCGCGAACCATCTCCAGATGCACCTGCCCGGCGAGTCGATCGATGGCAATCCAATCGTCGGCACTGGTCTGGTCGTCGCAGATCACCCGGAAATCGAGGTCGCTGAGGCCGGGAACAAGGTCGCGTTTTTCCCACTTGGCCACCAGGGCCACGACATGCGAGTTGCCTTCGGACAACCCCCGTGCCACGGTAGAGGCCACCGCCTGGAAATGCGATTGCAATTCGGTCAAAGACGGTGTGTTCATCAGAGCTAGGCCACCTCCACCCAACCTTTGCGCCGCGACGATTCGTAGACCGCGTCGATGATTTGCGTGGCTTTGGCGCCGTCGATCCCGGTGAATCGCGGAGAGCGATCTTCCACGATGGCCCGGGCGAAGTCGTCGATCAGCGGGTAATGCGCGTTCTCGGGATTGGCCGTGGCAATGCGTTCGGTTTCCCGCCCCACGGTGAGGACAATCTCCTTGCCGTCGCATGGGTGCAGCGAAATCTTCGCTTCCGTTCCGACCACGTGAATCTCGTCCGTCCAGGTTTTGCTGTTCCAATGGAACGATCCTGTGAACTGAGCTCCGTTGGCCAGCGTCATTAAGATCGCAGCCGAGTCCTCCGCGGGGTAGTCATGGGCGAGTGTGGCCACCTGGGCCGTCACTCGACGTGGTAGGCCCAGCCACCAGGCCAGCAGATCCAGCCGATGGCTGCCGACATCGCTCAGCACGCCGCCGCCAGATAGTTCCGGTTGAACCCGCCAGGCTCCCGGGGCGTTGGGATCAGGCCGATACCAACTGTGCAGCGCCATGCGTACCAGCACCACCTGACCGAAATCTCCCTGGTTGAGCATGTCTTTGACCCGTTGGAAACGAGGCCAGAAACGCCGGTAATAGGCCACCGCCAGCCTTTGCCCGGTCTTCTTGGCGACCCGGCACAACTCAGCCGCTTCCGCAGCGTTCAGCGCCATGGGCTTTTCCACCACGACATCTTTACCAGCCCGAAGCGCCGCGATGGCCTGAGGCGCGTGCAGATGGACCGGCGTCGCCACGTAGACCGCGTCGACGCGCGGGTCGTCCAGGACCGAATCGATGTCCCTGCAGACTCTCTCCGGGCCGAGCGCGGCGATGTCGGCCTGTTTCGTCTCAGGATGTGTCGTCACGCACGCATAGAGCGTGCTGTCAGGCTGCTTGAGTATGGCCGGCCCAACGCGCTTGCGCACGATGGCCCCGATGCCGACAATCGCCCAGCGGACTTTTCCTTCTGTCATCGCTTTTGCTCCTCACGGACGCGCAAAACCAGCTCCCGCCGCTCTGGCACCCGGCCCAATCGTTCGCGGACCAACGCAGACTTGGCCACAGCCTCTCATTTGCCCGCCTCGACCAGGGATTGTTTGATCGCCCAAGCGATATACTCGCAGTCCTCGGCCGTGGTGTGGGGAAACAAGGGCAGGCTGAACACTTGCCGGCACGCCTTGGCGGCAATCGGGCAATCGGCTGCCCTTTCGCTGTAGCCCAATTGGGCGAGCACCTCCCAGCTCCACAGCGCCGGGTAGTGGATCGCGCAACCGACTTTGTACTTGTTCTTCAGCACATGCAGTAGCGCGGCGCGATCGAAAGTCACTTTGTCTGTGTCCAGACGCACGACGTACAGGTGACAGCCGTGGCCGGCTTCGATGCCGGCCGGCCGAATGATTTCCTCTACGCCCTCGAGCATGCGCTGCATGTGGCGGAAGGCCTCCAGACGCCGGGCGATGACCTCGTCGATCTTCGCCAACTGGGTCAGCCCGACGGCGCATTGGACCTTGGTCAGGCGGTAGTTGAACCCCACGGTCACGACCCGCAGCTCCGGACCGTAAACGTAGCCGAACGTCTTTTTCTGCCGAACGATCTCGGCGAATTCCTCGTCATTCGTTGTCACGGCGCCGCCTTCGCCGAGCGTGGTCATGTTCTTGTTGGACTGAAAACTGTAACAGCTCGCTTTACCTCGCCCGCCGACCGGTCGGTCCTTGTACCGGGTGGAGACTGCATGGGCTGCATCGTAAATGATCGGAATGCCCGTCTCGTCCGCGATCGCATCGAAGCCATCGCAATCGGCGGCCAAACCCGCGAAGTGGACGGGAAGGATGACTTTGGTCTTCTCCGTGATCCGTTGGCGGACAGCGTGCGGATCCAGGCACAGCGTCGCCGGGTCGATATCGGCAAACACCACGCGGGCGCCCCGGGCGATGGCGCACGTGGCCGTGCACACAAAAGTCAAAGGCGTCGTGATCACCTCGTCGCCGGGGCCGACGCCCAGGGCCATCATGCACAAATCCAATGCCGTTCCGCAGCTATTGACGGCAATCGCTCTGGCCGCTCCTTCGTGGTCGGCGAAAGCGTTCTGGAAGTCAGTCTCTTCGGGCAGCGGGAAGAAGCTACCACCTGGCCGAGCCGCGGCCTGCACGACACTCATCACGGCATCGATATCGTCCTCGGCGTAGACACCACCCATCGCGCCAAACGGAATCTCGCGGATCGTCCTTTCTGTATGCATCGTCCCTCCCAATTTCGAATTTGACCTTCAGCATTGCTTGTTCGTTAGTCGATGTTCAACATCCTGCTCGCCACGGCGGACCGTTCTGCGCTGGCGCGGCAGCGCGGTAGGCCGCCGCGATCTCGCTCAGCGTGGCTGGAACTAAGTTGACATGATGCTTGTCGGCCAGTTCGGCGAGATCGGCGATCATCTGCAGCAGGGTCTGGCGCCGGAAATCGGACGGGTTCTCGTATTCGAACGTGTTATGCGTCAACGCCACGATCGCCTTGATCGGCTGCGGCCGGGCTTTTTCGCGTGCCAGTACTTTGTCGATCATGTAGCGATGGTTCTTCGCGTCGAACAGCTCGACCCGCAGGTCTTGCGGATGGGATCCGGACCACAGCATCGAGTCTGGGTCGGTGGTGATCGGCACCTCGACCAGATCGAGTCCGCCTTCCAACAGCCGGTTGGCGGGGTGGGCGTAGTGCACGTGCTGCGGCGCACTGACCCAGTTGCTCCGGAGCCATGTCATGTTGCGGCCCGGCATGGAATGGGAACAGCACTCGAAGCCCAGCTCGGCCGTCACGGGAAACGTGGCGTCGTTGGCCGAACAACTGCCAGTCCGAAACGCCGTGGGCCGGACTCCAACAGCGTCGGCAAACTTCTTGATGGCCTGGTCGTAGATTCTTCGCTGCATCTCGGCGGGGTAGGCGCCGCAAAAGTCGTCGTAGCCTTCTTCCTGCGGATGAACGTGCAGAGCCAGCTCGAAGCGGCCTGGATCCAGATCGCGGAGCAGGCTGGGATAGGCCACCGCATCGCCCGGCAGAACGAACAGCGTGGCATGCAACTTCGCCTCTGAGATGACCGAAACGAAGCCACGAACGGCGCGCATCCCGAGCGCGGCGTCGTTGATGGCCCTCTGCGTCGCTTCGCAATCCATCGTCCAACAGATATGGATGTCGGTTTTCATCTACAACACGTCCGTGATTTCCCAAAGGTATCCGCTGCGGTAAGGCACGTCGTTTTCCGCAGCGTAGATCGTGCCATCCCCGGTGACGGCGAGGTCGTGGATATGCCACGCGCATTCTCCGGTCTTTGCGTCGACGACCCGGCCAAGGGGGGTCAATTCGTTCTTGGCAGGATCGTAGCGGAAGAGTATGACCGTGCCTTCACTGCCGGCCGTGCCATAGAGCTTGCCGTCCGGTCCCGAGGCCAACCCGGCCATGCGCCGGGCGGGACACGGCTTGCCGATGGGGCGAACCTCAGCCGTCTCCGGATCAACTCGGCAGAGCAGGCCCTCCACCGTGCCCATGTAAATCGCACCATCCGGGCCCACGTGGGCTCCGTCGAGCTTGGCGGTGCCGCGCGAGCCATCGACGCGAGGCAGGCCGTGCTTGAAGAACTCGATCCGCCCGCGGTCCGGGTGATACCGCCATAAGCGCACGGCGTCTGGCCCCGGACGACTCAGCCACGCCCGAGTCAGCCCCCATGTGCCCCAACATGCGCCGGTACGGTCCACGACAATCGTCTCACCCTGGGCCATCTCCAGTCCACTGCCGATGGGGCCCAAGTCGGTCACGCGGCCGTCGGCTACGTTGTAACGAAACAGCCGCTCCGGAGTGAACGTCATCCCGTAGATGATCCCGCGCTGGTTATCCATGGCGATCGACTGAATGTAAACGTGCGGTATCGGGCGGGTGACGATCCGAAGCTCCTCCGTGGCCGGATCAAACCGCACCAACGCCCCGCCCGGCGCGTCAAAATAACGGTCGATGTCGTGCAGCAGCGCGGTGGCAGCCCAGATCAGGCCGTCGGCGTCGAACAGCAGTGATCGGTGGAACTTAGCATCGTAGCGGTCACCCACTTCGCGGAAGTTCAGACTTCGAAAGCAGTCGCTTTGGCGGTCGTAAGCGTAGAAGATGTCGCCGGCAAACGAGGTCAGCCCGCACCAGATGGTGCTCCGATGATCGTCTGCCAGCAAGCAGTCGAAGGAGATCCAGTCTCGGAACCAATCCGGATGCCGGCCGTCCACAAACTCTTCGTAATCCCATCGACCATCCACTTCCGTGTGGAAGTTGTCAAACCGTGCATCTTTCAGCTTTTTGGCAGTGATCTTCATAGCCGCTTTTTTCGTGTCTGAGGGATGTCCCGGCGAGCACCAACGGTGGATTGCATTGTGAGTGTCGAACACGGAATCCGAATGCCGAAAGAAAGGCCGTTGGTTCGCATTTCGCCGTTTCTTGTTCGATCTTCGATGTCTTCTCCCGGCGGAAGTTGCTAGGGGAACATCGATTGGCAAACAAGGAGTGACGAATTACGAGGGGAAGAAGGCCAGTTGCCTAGTCGTATTTGATCTCAATGGACACGTCTCCCGGAACAACGTCGACGGTGAACATGGCCTGCGGCTGTCCCAAAACGTCGGCCCGGACATACTGCTTTGCAGCGCCGTTGACACAGATGCGAGCTCGTTTTCCCTGCAACTTCAGCGGCGCGATTAGCGTCAAGGCATCAATGCTTGCTTCGCTTGAAAGCCTGAATTGGGCGGTCAACGATTCCGGACGCCACGCGACGCCCTGGAACCGGACTTTGTTGCGTGCCCTCCAAAAGGCGTTCAGGGCGTTAGTCCCAGTCAGCCCGACGCCGCGACGTTTGGCGTAGCTGATGCACTTTCGGAAGTGACGATCCGTGCTGTAGGCGGCGTTGAGATTCAGTTCTGTCTTGGCCAAGTAGACCGGATGCCAACAGTATCCGACAACCGTATGGTATTTCTCGATCGCTTCGTCCAGCAGCCGCCGACAGGTTTCGAAGGCTTCGTCTTCGGTCTGGCCGCGGCCGCTCATGAACGTCTTGTGGGCGCCGGGCTTATAGCGCACGCTGTATCGGCGAGGCTGCAAGAATGGGTCGTTGTCACCGAAGAGGATGGGAATCTCCATCACGTCCAATCGCCGGTAGCTGCCAGGGTCGATGAAAGAATACGGCAGCCCCGTACCGACCCAGTAGCCTTCGTACGCCGGTTTGGACTTCCACCACTTCTGACCGAGAATCGAATCATATTGAACGCCGGCTCTTTCCGCCCAAATGGGCAGCTCACGGACCGAGTCCCATCGGCCGCTGTGAGGCCTTTCGCCGACAATGGCGCCGCCCACGTCTTGCTCGGCCTTCCGGAGCTGGGCCACGAATTTCTGTTCGACGAACTCCAGCCCGCCATGGAAGAAGTCCGGGTGCAAGGCGAAGTCCATCCCGCCCTCAGCAAGAATCCGGAATTGCTCTTTCGTGACAGGCTGATGAGCCGGAGTCACGTACAGCGTGTAGGGTGTTTTGAGCTCCTGAATCAACTTCTGCACGACCTTTAACTGAAGCTAGCTCCGTCCTGATCGCCGATCACGGCCATCATGGCCCGGTATTTCGAGGGAAAGTACCACTTGCGCAGGACGGGCACATCGAGGTGTTCCAGGAACAGGCCGACGAGGAGCCTGCGGATGAGATCGACTTGCGGGATGCGGCCCAGGTCATACTCGACGTTCGACGCGTCGATGTGCTTACCGCATTCCGCCTCCGGCTGCAGGATGGTCAGCAGCGTGGTGGCCAGGTCGAAGGCGATGACCAACGCCGTCCCCGAGCCACGTTTGACCCGGATGAGGCCGCCGTATCCGTTCCCCGGGCTCAGCGCCGCCAGAGGGGCTCCACCTCGGTAGCATTTAGACAAACCGAAAAGCTGGAACCGTCCTTCGTAAGAAATGATCTCGGCGCCGTGACCTTCTACGGTCAGGTAACCGTTCTTTTGAACTCCGGTCTCCTCCAGCCCCATCACCGCGGCCAAGCGTCCCGAAGGCTGCAGCGAGAGGACAACTCCTCCTCGTTCCAGGAACCGCCGGACCTTCTCGGCGGAAGAATCAAAACCGTTCCCAAGGAAAAGCCCTTTCACGCCCAGCGCGTCCAACTGGTCCAAGTCGCGGAGCCGCGTGTAAGGAATCCCCTCGGTTTTCAAGATTTCCTCCAGGACGATGCCTTTGGAACCGTCTCGGTAACACAGGCCGATGATCTGGCCGGTCGCCTCGCCCTCGGCCGCTGCCGGCGTCCCGAGGGGCAACGCGCCGGCGAGCAGGCAAACCAGAATCACAAGGTGCGTTGGTTTGGACATAGCAGTTCACCTTATTCGCCGCTGTTTGTTCGCTGTTGTGCCGGCCCCCTGGGAGCTGGCGAGCGTCGGTCAGGTCGTTACCGCTCGAAAGTCGCTTCGAGGGTCAAGCACCGTCACATCGGAATCACGGCCGCGGGACTGGGGCGGTCCCGGCGCCAATCGGGGCTTTTCCATTTGCCCTTGGTGAAGTCGGGAATTTCCACAGCCGCGCCCTTTCGGTCGATAGACCGCTCGGAGCACTCATTCAGCGCGTTCCAGGCCGCCGCATCGTAGCAGTCGACCCAGGGCTCTTGATCGTGGCGGACCATGGCGACGAAGTCGCGGATACAGAAGTAGTCCATGCCGCCGTGGCCGCCTGTTTTCAAGGCGGTGGCGGCATCCTTGCGCCAAAACGGATGCCGGTACTTTTCGAGGAATTTTTCTACCGGATCCCACGTGCCATATCCGGGGTGTCTTTCTTTGCTGATTCCTTTGATGAACAGCCCGGTGCGTGAATCGTAGCAGCCGTTCGTTCCTTGCAGCAGGTAGTAACGCGAGTAGGGCCGCGTGCACGAAAGGCTGTAATCCAGGCGTATCATTCTGCCCCGCGCGGTGCGGATCAACGTGGTGAGGAAGTCGCCGGTCTGGAACTTGATTTTCGCCGCCGGGCTGTCTGGGCCGAACTGTTCAACGACCTGAGCGTGGATTTCTCTCGGATCGGTCATCATCGCGTTGCAGTACTCGAACCGATCGCCGTCGTGATCCCCAGCCATTTCGCGGCCGAGCCGATGCCGTGTGCCGGATAGGAGCTGCCGTGCCCTTCGGCCACCAAGCGACCGCGCCAAGTGAGCGTCCCGTCGGCATTGACAAACCGACTCTTGCCCGAACCGCCTATCTTGATGTCGTGCACGTAGCTGCACTCGGCGTAGTACGGTTCGCCAAAAAGGCCCCGCTTGATCATGCTCAGGATCATCAAGTTGACGTCGCCATAACAGCATTGTTCCAGCAGCATGTAGTGCTTGCCAGATCGCTCCTTCTCTTCCACGATCGCCCAGCAATCATCAAGAGTGTGAGGGCCGGTCACTTCCGTGCCCACGTGCTTGCCCGCCCTCATCGTGTCGACGGCGATTCGGGCCAGTTTTTGAACGCCGGTTGCCACCAGCACGCCGTCCAAGTCCTCACGCTGGAGCATGTTGCGGTATTCGTATTCGCCTTTGCAATAGCCGGCCGGGACGACGCCCTTGATCTTCTTGACCATCGCGACCGCCGCCTCCAGCCGGTCGCGCTTCAGTTCGCACAACGCCGGAACGACGACGCCCGGGTGGTACAACAGAAGCGATCGCAAAAGATAGCGGCCGCGGCCCCCCAACCCGATCACCCCGATGCGCACGGGCTTGATCGAATCTTCGGACGCCCTGGCCGCGTCATCGCGAACCAAGTTGCCCGCGGCCAAGGTCGCGCCCGCCAGCATCCCAGCCGAACCCAGGCGCAGGCAGTGGCGCCGGCTCATCATGGGATCGCTTTCTCGGTTCCTCATCGATTCGTCCCTCCCCTCTTTTGGCTCCTAGCATTTCATTCCCAGCCGTGACGCGCTAGAAACCTCTTGATGACCTCGGTGGGAAAAGCATGTCCGCCGGAATGGTTTTCGACCGTCACATTGTCACACCCGGCGAAAAACCGTTTGGTGAGGTGTTTTTCCACCTCCAGTCGGTAAGTGCCACGCTCCTGCTCGCCGTAAGTGAACAAGTACTGGGTCGAAGATCGCCGGATCCGCGCTCGAATCGCGTCGAAACTGAACTGCTTGCGCAGGCCGGGCAGAATGATCTGATTGTGCCCGGCGACCTGCACGGTGTCGCGAAGCACGGTGAATCCCGAGGCGACGATTGCTGCGTCCGGCTCGGACTGGACGGCGCTGAGCAGCGCGGCGCGACCGCCTTGCGACAGCCCGGCGACCAAAACCTTCCCGTACTGGCCCCGCAAAAACTTTATCACGGCCAGACTGTCAACCAGATACCGGGCCGAGTACGAACCACCGTGCTCCAACTGCCAGTTCACGTAACAATGCAGATGCAGTTTCTTGGTACGGTTGTGAAACGCGAGGCAGTCCTCATTGAGTTTGATAAAAACGTAACGGTCGCACGAACCGGGCAGCGCTGCGTAGATGCCACGGTGATAGTTGCCCGGGTCCCGCTTGTAGATCGGGTACGACTGATTGTGTCCGCTGCCGGGGATGATCAACGCTGCCTGGCTGCCGATTCGTTTCAAGGGCGCGTAGGCGTAGGCGTCGTACCGGCGTCCGCGTAACTGGTAAGTGACTTTCAAAACATGAGTGGCACCGTCATCGAGCACCAGGTGCGAAGTGCGCTGAACCTTAAGCTCGCGGTAGGCGTCGAAGAAATCTTTGACTGGGAAAAACATCGTCCGGTTCGCCCGATGAATTCCCTCCAGCGTCGAGATCGGCGGGAAGATCATTTCGGTTGGCAAGAGCGGGTCACGGAAGGCGGATTGAAGGATTTCTTTTTCGCCGCGCAGGTCTTTTGATGAGCGCTTAGGAGAGTCTTGAGATCGCCCAGCCGGGGCCGCCTGCGACGTTGCAGCGCGGGCAGCCGAGGCGGGAACGCGTTGCAGTTTCCACACGTCGGGCTGCATATTGTTGCCGGCCACCATCCACAGGGCGCCGTTGTGGACGAAAACGCTCGCCGCGTGCCGTGGTTTCCACGGCGTGTTCGGAACCTGATGCCAATGAACGCCGTCGGCCGAATACCAGACATCGTTTCGGTTGCCGCCTCGGTTGTGGTGGCCTTCCAGGACCCACATCCGATCGTCGAACACGGCCACATCATGGTACGAGCGGGGATGCCAGGGCGCGGAGTGCAAATGGCAGGTCCAGTGGATGCCGTCCGCCGAGCTCCAGACGTCGTTGTAGTAATCCCGCTTCTTGTGTCCCGGTGTGTCGTAAGTCCCGCCACCCAGAATCCACATGCGGCCCTCGAAGACCACGCTGCCGCCGAGCATGCCGCGAGCCGACCAGTAAGGTTCTTTTGGTTGCAGTTTCGTCCAATGCACCCCGTCAGTCGTCTTCCAAACGTCCCGATAAAATCGTTCGGGCGCCTGTGCGAAATGCGGCAGCGTTTGGCCGCCCATCACCCAAATGGCGTCCTTGAAAACCAGCGTGTAATGCAAGACGCGCGGCCCCCACGGGACCGGCTGGCCCTTGTTGACCCAGGTCCACGTCTTGCCGTCTCTCGAGTTCCAAACGTCGGACTGATAGTGTCCCTGGTTGGCGTCGCCTCCGACGATCCACATTCTGTTCTTGTAGACCACATAGCCGGCCGTGTGGCGTCCTTCCCAGTCGTGTTCGGGATCGAAGTCCGGTGTTCCGAACGTATTCGGCTTGACCAGGTGCCACCTCACGCCGTCGGCAGAACACCAGACCTCGTTGTTGCACACCCTGGGAAAGCGAGCTTTATCGCTGGGATTCCAGCCGCCCAAGAGCCACATCTTGCCCTGGAAGACCAGCGCCCCGGCGCCGTCCCGGGCAGCAAACGCCGCTTTGCTCGTGACCTCGACCCACCGGTAGCAAGGCTCGTTGGCCGCTTTTTCGTTCGAACGAGGCCGATCGCGCGGCGGCTCGCCGGCCAACGCCCCCATTTCGCGTTCGCCACAGACCGTCCCGCAAAAGAGGGCAAGAAACAAGCAGCCAACGTGTCGAGAAACCATGGCGATCGCTCCTCGCTCAGCCGAACATTATCCATTTTTCAGCATGGTCCATGCTGGCTGCCTTCCCTTGCGTTATCAAGAGCCTCTTTGTGCAATAAAGGACCTTTTTGTGCATCACGAATTCAGGCGTGAAAATGTCGGGTAGTCGTGACGGGTGGAGAAGTTGAACCCGGCCGGCCAGAGCGTCCTCGGCCCGGACACGGGCTAATTCGCCTCGTGATCGCCGAGTGATTGCCGTGTTCTTTTTCGCTTGTTTCGAAATCGGGCGCAACAGCGTGGGATCGGACTTTCCTGCGACAACAAGGAAAGGAGAGAAGGATGGCGCCGAGGACACGCAAAAGAGTGGCACTGATGTTTCCGGTGGCGAGGATGCACGAGGGGCAATTCGTGCGAGGTGTGATCGACTACGCGCGCGAGCACGGAACATGGACTTTCGACGCCAATCCGGAGATGTTTGCCGTGTCCCTGAAGACGTTGGCCAGTTGGTCGGGCGACGGGGTTCTCGCGCCGCTACGAAGCCAAGCCCATGTGAAGGCCGCCAAGGCGTTGAAGGTGGCACTGGTCAATCTGGCGGGTACACTGCGCCAGACGGGTTTCCCCCGAGTCATGGTCGACCAGCAAGCGGTCGGGCAGTTGGCTGCCGAACACTTGCTCGAACGCGGGTTCCGCCGATTCGCCTATTTCGGCCAGCAGAACA
>JAADHY010000070.1 GCA_013151585.1 Planctomycetota bacterium | reverse complement strand
CCACCGGGTGCAGCGAATCTCAGAGGTGAGTTTATTTTGACTCCGGTGTTTTGGGTGGCAAGCGGAGGGGGGAGGTCAGCGGAAGTGAACGTCGAGCTTGAAGTCGTAGAGCCAGCGGATATGAGGATCGATCCCTTCGGCGACGAACAGTTCGCGGAGTCCTTCGTAATGGGGGCGCAGTTGCTCGCCCAGTCTGTCCACTTCTTCGGGCAGCCGTCGGGCAAATTGCACCGGGCTGACGTGATCCACTCCTGCGGCTTTCCGCTTGTCGCGTGTGACCCACTCGGCCGCCATGGCCTGCGTCTGGTGGGCGTATACCTTGTCAATCAGACTGTACCACTGACTTCCTTTCCCCCCCTCGTCGAGGGCCGTCGGGCACCGACGCGATAGCGTTGGTCGGCGGTCGGTCCAGCCCCACGGTTTGGCCCATAGCCAACGCATTCGGCTTGGATCCGTTCCGTCGTGTTTAGCCCCATCGGGCACTTCGTACGGTTTGTCTTCCGCGTTCTGGTCCATACCCACATCCACCTTCCTAGCCCCCTTCGCTCCACGCGACCACCGCTTGCGCGGCGGTGCCCGGTTCCTCATCGTACGGACTGCTCGTTCATCTCCGGCTGCTTCCCACCCCTCCTCGCGGAGACGCAGTTACCTTCAATTACAGGGTCCAGACCAAACCCTGACGGGGACTTTCACCCCGCTGACTCGGTGCGCTCGGACGCGCACTGGAGCAGGCGTCTCTCCTGCGGGCGGGCGGTCGAGACGCCCAGGCCACAACAAACCATGATCCCAGTTTTTTTCCGTTGACAGAGCAGTAGGTTCCTTCGGCGTGCAAGAAAACCTTGCTGACGGCGTGCATATTTTTCGCCCGTTTCCGCTGCTGCGTGTTGTCCAGTACCAATGCACCACATCGCCGGGTCGGCAACCCATTCGTTTCAACATCGTCAGTGTCATGGCCATCTTGACGCCGGCGGCATCCCGGTCGATCCGCGTCAGGAAATTGACCACGGCCTGTCGGGTGCGAGCCCGGCTGGTGGAGCTCTTCCAGTCCGTGCAGGCTGAAGCGAGCCGACCAGACGGCCGAGGCCAGCACCATCCGCCAGAGATGTTGCCTTTGCCACGGAGCCAAACCCGTCCCGGCCATCCGAAAAAAACTTGCAAGGTCGCGGTTGCTTGCTCATCCTGAGCATGGTGATTTCTTCCCCTTGGGTTTGCGGCCAGCTTTTATTGCATATTCCCCGAGGAGCCATTTTTGCAAAATCCATCCCGGCCCCACCAGCTGATTCATTTACAATTTGAGATCACGGGAATCGCTTGGCCGTTGTCTTTGCCGTCCCATTCTTTCGCGCCGCAGTTGCCTCTTGCCGGCGCACCCCGGTTGCCTTTTGCCGAGTTTCCGAATCGCGCGGAAAGAAAACGAGTCGGCGGCGTCTTACGTGTAGAGGACTGGTAGCAGAGAGGAATGGGATGAGCGGCGTTGGGGCGGAGCTTATGGCGCGGTTGGTGGATCGATACGCCCGCGCGCTGGTCCTGTATGCCCGACAATGGTGTGAGACGCCCGAAGACGTGGTTCAAGAGGCGTTTTTGAAACTCGTCCGCCAGCAGCCCGTGCCGGACAGCCCGGTTGCGTGGCTATTCGCCGCCGTTCGCCACGGCGCTATCAGTGCCGCTCGGGCCGCGGGACGGCGACGGCGGCGAGAAGCAAGAGTGGCCTGGCGCGGCGAGCCATGGTTTGAAGTCCCCGATGGGCAACGGCTAGACGCGGCAGCCGCCACGGCGGCACTTCAGGAACTGCCGCTCGAACAGCGCGAAACGATCGTCGCTCGTTTATGGGGCGGGCTATCCTTCGAAGAAATCGCTCAATTGACTGGCTGTTCGGTCAGCACCGCCTATCGCCGGTACCAAGCCGGTCTGGAGCAGTTACGCAAGAAGCTGGGGGTGAGATGTCTGGAAAGCGAAGAATGAACAGACGCGCGAATCGTCCGACATCGGACGACCGGGCCGCTCCGGACGCTGGCCGAAACCGAGGTGGGCCGTCCGGTTGGGACGAGGCGGAATTCGACGAGTTGGAAGCAGTTTTGGCTTCGCTGGTCCCTCGAGCCGACCGTCTCGATCGCGACCGGCTGTTGTTTCTGGCCGGCCGGGCCTCGGTTCCACCGGGAAGCGAACGGCGAGGGTTCCGCCGCGCGCTGGAGGCGTGGGCGGCGGGAATGACCGCCGTCTCGCTGCTTCTGGCCGTGCTATTGGTCCGGGCCGATCGGCGGTTGGAAAGAGCGGCGGAGCCAATGGTCGGCGTTCGAGCGAAGGCCGAGCAGCGGGACGTCGGCCAGGACGCCGGACGGGCGCCAAGCCGCAGGCCGATCGATGTCCGCCAGGGGGACAGCGTTGCTACGAGTCCCGCGCGGTCACGTCCTTCCGCCCTTGTCGAGTCATCGGACGAACTCCGACCGCGCGTCACGGCCTGGCGCCGCGCCCCTTGGGCCAGCACGCCTGACTGGACGCGCTTCGGGTCCTGGGCGGAGTATCTGCGCATGGTGGATCGTCTTTTGAGCCAAGGCGTGGACCCGTGGGCGCGTGCAGGGGCCGCACCGCCCGCAAGTCCCGAAAAGCGGGAAGCGGTGCGCCCCTACCGGCAATGGCTCAGAATGTTGCTGGACGAGTCCGCGCAAACATCGTTACCAACCAGCGAAGTCCGTCTGCGCCTTGGATTGGGAGTCACGTCATGAGGCTCACGAGGCATGTCAGATTGTTCGATCGGTTTGACCTGCGTGCGGCATCGGTTCAGGCTTCACCGGCGCGCGGCTTGCCCGCGACCTGCGTCCCAATGGAGTCGCGGCCGAGCTTCACGCTCCCAATGGCCGGCAGCGGACCTGCTGCGCTATGGGCGCTGCTGATCGCGTATCTGGTTTTGGCCGGACCGTTTTCGACGAAGCGAGCGGTGTGCGGTCAATCGGTCGGCATCCATGTAAGCGAGTCGGCGGAAGAGACGGTCGTCCGGATCACGGTCTCTCCGGCAGGCGAGCCGCGTCCGGCGCTGAAATATCAGCTTCTGCCTCCGTACCTGGAACGCATGCGCGGCAACGCCGCTGTCTACTACGGCAAGGCCGCGGCCTATGGAAGGGACTTCCTATCGGACTCGAAGCTGATGGAAGCAGCCGATGAATGGACCCGTGCGTCGTTGAAAGACCTGCGTGGCCCGTCGGCTCGCCAGTCGCCCGCCTTCCAGCGTATTGATGCGGACAGCTTGTTCTGGACCCTCCTGGATCAGGCCGCTCGCTACCGCGATTGCGACTGGCAACTGCCGTTGAAGAAGCAACCGGTGTGGTGGATTCCGCTGCCAGACGCCCAGCAGAGTCGCACTTTTGCTCGGCTGTTGGCCGCACGCGCGCGGCTCCGGATCGCACAAGGACGATTCGACGATGCGATTCGAACATTGCAAAGCGGCTATGCTCTGAGCCGACACGTGGCACAGGGAGAGACGCTGATTCAGGGCCTGATCGGCGGGGCAATCTGCGGGATGATGTCCCATCAGGTCTTGGAGCTCATTCAACAACCGGGGGCTCCGAATCTTTACTGGGCCCTGACCATGTTGCCACGCCCCTTTGTTGATTTGCGCGACGCCATAGAAACCGAGATGAACGCGGTCTACGTCGCGTTCCCCGTGCTGACCGAATTAGATGACGACACGCACGGAGCGGAGTATTGGCGAGACTCGCTGTTCCAACTGGCGCAAGAGCTGGAGCAGGCTGATTATTCGGATGGCCGAGCGACATTGCGGCCGGAACTTCTGCTAGCGCGGGCGATCCGAGCGTACCCGCGAGCGAAACGAGCGCTCATCGACAGCGGACTCTCGCGCGAGCGAGTCGAGGCGATGCCTGTCGCCCGGGTGCTGCTGTATTACACGAAGCAAACGTACGAAGAAATCCGCGACGAGCTTTTCAAGTGGTCTTTCGCGCGATACTCAGAGACGCGGCGGTGCAGAGGACTGCATGAACGTTTGCCCCGGCTCAGTTTGGATCGGGAGGTTGTTCCACTCGCCCGAGTGCTGCTTCCGGCTGTTCAGGGGGCCTGCGAAGCCGCCGTTCGGCAAGATCGTGAAATTGCCGTGCTCCGGACCATTGAGGCTCTCCGAATGTACGCCGCCAATCACAAGGGCCGACTGCCGGAAAAACTGACTGACTTGACCGTGCCCATCCCCCTGGATCCGGTCACCGGCCAGCCGTTTCAGTATCAGCGGCGTGAAAACGCAGCCGTCATCCAGGGCCCAACGTTCCGGTCAATGGTGCTGAATGTGGAAGTGACAGTTTCCAAGCCGTGATGAGGGGGAGTGCCCATGTGTAGGATTATGCCCGTGACTTTTTTGCTGTTGCTGGGGAACCCTTATCTGTTGGCGGCGGACCGAGCACCGGGTGCGGCCGCGCGAGCCAAGCAGGTCGCCTCTTTCCTGGATGAGCACACATTCGCAGTCGTGCGCGTCGATTTTGCGCGCATGCAAGTGAAGCCGCTGGTGGACAAGGTCGCGAGGCTGATCCCCATAGCGAAGCTCGCAGAGACGCCCGAAGAGGTGCAGCGGGATTTACAACGTACGCGCGAAGCGTTCTTGAGGACTGGCGCACGGACGCTGTATTTCGTCTACACCCTTGCCGACGTTGCCCGAGGAGCTCCGCTGTTCATCGTGCCGCTCGCCGAGGGAGCCAAGGCAGATCAATTGCACGCCATATTTGAGAAAGAGGCTCCTTTGTGCGAGCGTAGAGGAGACGTCCTGGTGGCCGGCAACCGATGGGCCAACCAATGGCTTCGAGAACTGGAGCCGACTCCCCGGCCGGAGCTGGTCGAAGCTTTCAAAGCCGCTGGCGACGCCGCGATCCAGGTGCTGCTTTTGCCTCCGCCGTACTCACGTCGCGTCATTGAAGAACTGATGCCGACGCTGCCAGCGCCGCTCGGTGGAAGACCGAGCACGATCCTGACTGAAGGCGTGCTCTGGGGAGCCCTCAGCGTGGACGGACCGCCGAGAATGTCCGTCCGGCTGGTCATCCAATCCCGAGACGCTCAAGCGGCCACCGCGCTTCGTACCATGTGGCTCGATTTTCTCCGGCGCCTGTCGGTCCAGGAAAAGGCTCGCGGGATGGTGAGAGACTTTGACACGGCCTTCCGATTGCTGACGCCCCAAGTCGAAGGCAGCCGAGTCGTGCTCACTTTGAGCGAAGAGGACGGCAGCCTGAACGCTCTTCTTGAAATGATCGGACCGCCGCTCGAAGCCGCCCGGGCTCGAACCCATCGCACGCAATCGATGAGCAACCTGAAGCGTCTCGCCCTGGCTATGCACTTCTATCACGACAGACACAAAACGTTCCCTCCGGTCGGCAGCACGGGCCCGGATGGCAAGCCCCTTTTGAGCTGGCGGGTTCACCTCCTGCCGCACCTCGATCAGCGCGAACTGTACGAGCAGTTCCATCTGGATGAGCCGTGGGACAGCCCGCACAACCGGGAGCTGATTGACAAGATGCCGGCCGTCTTCCGCTGCCCCGCATCGAAGTTTTCTGCCAAGCAGGGGCTGTCCACCTACCGCGTCGTCTCCGGCAAGGGAACCGTCTTTCCGCCGGACCAGGCTGTGCGCCTGCGAGATATCGCGGACGGGACGAGCAACACGATCATGATCGTCGAGGTGGACGACGACCGTGCGGTAATCTGGACCAAGCCGGAGGGGCTGCCTTATGATCCGGACAATCCTGGCCGAGGTCTAGGAGGCCAGTTCCACGGAGGATTCAACGCGGCGTTTTGCGACGGGTCCGTGCGCTTCCTGCCGCAAACCATCAAGCCGGCTATCCTACGCCTGCTGCTGATCCGCAACGACCGGACACCCGTTCCGCCGCCGAGCGAGTGGTAATCCGGGTCACCGCATGCACTTTGCGGTCCGCTCGCTCGTCCTGCAAACGGAACAAGCCAAATGACTTTTCGCGATTCTGGAACATCTCAAGAGAAGTCAAGTGGCCACACTAACCCGAAGCGCCTGAAGCGCGAGCGAGGCTCCCACCGTTTGCCGTCCCGTTTCGCTCGCGCACCGGGTTAGTGTTCCAGAATTGCGAAATCTGATATAGGCAATATCTTTGCACGGCAACGAGCGGCCCCGTCGCTCCGGCGATCATCGGCGTCATCCCAGAAGCCGCTCGGCGTTCTTGTACTTCTCAAATAGTAAGTCATCCTCGCGCCGAGACGCAGAAAACGTGGTGGCGATTTCAAACGATTCCGACTTCCACAGACCGAGCGTATTTTCGTGTCAGGGGATGCGCCTTGCGACGCACCAGGAAGGGATGCCCGGTGCCTAAGGCCTTTCGTAAACACGGTTTCCACATCCCCAGCGGTCTTTGCGACTTTGCGCGAGAGTCTCGTCCGGTTGAGACTTACACTTTGAGTCGTGAACTTCTGGCTGTTCAGCGTGCGTCATCGCCGTTGGCGTTCAGGGCCAAGCAGATGTGTCGGCCCGGCTTTTGGGGGCGCGTTGTTCCTAGCCGCCCAACAGCGCCATCGGCCCCGGCCGATTGGACTTCTCGATATCTTAACCATGCATTAGCATGGACCGAAACGAGGCAGTGGCGGCACCATGGCGAACAGTGAGGCGAGCCGAGGCCGGCCGCTTGGGCGGGCAACTGTGTCGGGACCTTTTTCATGAGCGATCCAACCCGTTTGCTGACCGACATGTGGCACGAGCTGCGCGAGCAGATCGACGCCCGGCTGCAACGGTATCTGAACGAGCTCAGCGCGGATTGTCCCCATCGGCTGCGGGAGTCGATGGCTTATAGCCTTTTGGCCGGTGGAAAGCGGCTTCGGCCGGTCTTGGTGCTTCTGTCGTGTGAAGCGTGCGGGGGTCGTATCGAGGCTGCGCTGCCAGCGGCCTGCGCGATCGAGATGATCCATACCTACTCGTTGATCCACGACGATTTGCCAGCTATGGACGACGACGATCTGCGGCGTGGCCGACCGACCAACCACAAGGTTTTCGGCGAAGCCATGGCCATTCTGGCTGGCGACGGACTGCTGACGCTGGCCTTCGAAATCCTGGCACGCGACGTCGAGCCGCCGGAGGTAGCCGCTGCTTGCTGTGCGGATTTGGCCTCGGCGGCGGGAGCCGAAGGGATGGTCGGTGGACAGGTCGCCGATCTGGAAGCCGAAACGCTCAGCGAGCCGCCACTCCGCGAGCTCGAGGGATCGCCAGCGGTTTCGGCTCTCCCGACCACGAAGAGCGACGCCCTGGCGGCCAGCCGCGCCGACGAAGCGGGCCAATTGGAGCGGCTGGAGGCGATTCATCGTCGCAAAACGGGTCGACTGCTGACATGCGCGCTGACCTTGGGAGCTCGTGTCGCCGGAGCCCCTTCGGAGATTCGCGATCGTCTGGAAAATTACGGCCGATGTCTCGGATTAGCCTTCCAAATTACCGATGATCTCTTGGATATTCTCGGCGATGCGGCCAAAATAGGGAAAGAGGTTCACAAAGATGCTGACCACGGCAAACTAACTTATCCGGGTCTGCTCGGTGTGGACGAAAGCCGAGCGCGAGCACGCGCCCTGATCGAGGAGGCGTGCCGTTGGATCGCTCCACTCGGCGAGGGAGGCCGACGACTGGAAGCGTTGGCGCATTTCGTCTTGGGAAGAGACCATTGATGCAATTCGAACTGCTTTCGCAGATCCGGTCCCCGGAAGACCTGCGTTCGCTCTCTGACGACCAGCTCCTGAAACTGGCCGACGAAATCCGGGAAGCCCTTTGCATGGTTTGTGCGGACCGAACCGCTCACTTCGCCAGCAACTTGGGCGTGGTGGAGCTGTGCCTCGCGCTGCACCTGGTCTTTGATTTCTCGCACGACCGGCTCATCTGGGACACCGGCCACCAGATCTACCCGCACAAACTGGTTACCGGACGGTTCCACCTGTTTCCGACGATCCGGCGCAAAGGCGGGTTGATGGGCTACCCGAATCCGGAAGAAAGCCCGTTCGACCTGTTCTTGACAGGGCATGCCGGGGCGAGCGTCTCGACCGTGCTCGGGCTGAAAGCCGGCGACGACCTGCTCTCGAAGACGAACCGCCGCGCCGTCGCGGTGATCGGCGATGCGGCGCTGCCTTCGGGAATCGTCTTCGAAGCCCTCAACAACGCGGCGGGGCTGAAGAAGAACCTGCTGGTCATTCTCAACGACAACAAGATGGGGATCTGTCCGCGGGTCGGCGGCTTAGCCGAGTACCTAGACAAAGCCCGGATGGCCTCGTTCTACAACGGGCTGAAGCGGGACGTCTCTCGGCTGCTGAGCAAGGTCCCGCTGGTCGGCGAGTCGGTCGAGAATATGCTCGGGCAGTTCAAAGAGGCGCTGAAAAGCCTGTTGCACGGCGGCATGCTTTTTGAGGAGCTGGGGTTCCGATACATCGGGCCCGTCGACGGACACGATCTATTCGCATTGCGGCGGTACCTGGAGCTGGTTAAGGACGCTGAAGGCCCGGTGCTGCTTCACGTCTTCACGGAAAAAGGACACGGCTTCAAGCCAGCGTGCGAAGACCCGGTCACGTTTCATTCTCCGCCACCTTTCGTGCGGAACGGCGACGGTGAAATCGTCCCGGTTCAGCCGAAAAAAGGCGACGCCTACACGGACGTCGTCAGCCGGGCGATCTACAAGGCAATGAAGCGGGACGACCGCGTCGTGGTGTTGACGGCGGCCATGTGCACGGGCAACAAGCTGAACCGCATCCGCGATGACTTCCCCGATCGGTTCTTCGATACGGGCATCTGCGAAGGTCACGCGGTCGCTTTCGCGGCGGGCATGGCCAAGGCGGGAGCTCGGCCCATTGTCGACATCTACAGCACGTTCTTGCAACGCAGTTTCGATCAGATTTTCCAAGAAGTGGCGCTTCAGAATCTGCCCGTCACATTCTGTCTGGACCGAGCGGGGCTCGCCGGGCCGGACGGACCGACTCACCACGGAGCCTTCGACAACACGTACATGCGGGTTTTCCCGAACATGGTTGTGATGGCACCGGGGGACGAACAAGACGTGGAGCCGATGTTGCGTTTCGCCCTCGATTATCCCGGCCCGGTTTCGATCCGATATCCGAAAGCATCGGTGGATCAGGTGGATCGTCCGGTGGCGGAAGTGGAATTGGGGCGAGCGGAGGTTTATGAGTGGGGCGAAGACGGCATGTTCGTCGCTTACGGAACCCTTTTCGCGCGCTGCGTAGAGGCGGCCGCGCGCTTGCGTCACGAGGGAATCGACGTAGGCGTCATCAACGCCCGGTTCGCCAAACCGATCGATACCGAAACGATCTTGCGAGCCATCGCAGAGACCGGCTTCGTGATCACTGTGGAAGAGGGCTCGCTGTGCGGCGGTTTTGGTTCGGCGGTCCTAGAAGCCGCCAACGCAGCCGGTTTGAGTACGGCCCATGTACGATGTCTCGGCTTGCCCGACCGGTTCATCGAGCACGGGGAACGGGACGAGCTACTGGCCGAGCTGGGCCTGGACGTGGAAGGGTTGGTTGAGGCCGCTCACGAGATGGCTCAGGGCCGGGCACTTCTCGGACACCCTCAAGAAGACACTCGCTCGGAACCCCCGCACCGGTTGGCTTCATCGCCGCCGCTTTCGGATCGGTGATTCCGTTGCAGACGCCTTTTCCCTTTGCGGCCGTCAGCGGCGCCCAATTGTCACGGAGGATGCCCGATGCGACCACGATGCAACCCGGTTAGACCTGTTGTGCGCGAACGCTGTCGGTGGCTTTCCGCGATCTTGGCGGGATGGATTCTTTCGGGTTTCGGTTTCGGGGAGGGAACCCCCGCCGATACCGCCGATCCGCCGAAAGCCCTTTCAATGCGGGAAAGGGCGGATTCGGCTCGGACGTATCAAATCGACATACGCCTCAACGTTAGCGGCAAGCTGCAGGCAGCGATTGGCGAAGGCAAGGCGGCCAGCTTGGACCTGAAAGTCGACGGACGGTTCCGCTACCGGGAACGGCTGCTCGACGGAGCTGGCCCGGGGCCCGAGTCGCTGCGATCGGTTCGCCATTACGAGCACGCCCAAGCGGACGTCATCGTGAACCAGCGGAAGACAACCTCTCGACTGCGCGCTGCGCACCGTCTGGTCGTGGCCCACGGACGCCACGAAGGTATCCTGCTGTACTGCGTCAACGACCATTTTTCTCCCGATGAGGTGATGCTGCTTCAAGTGCCCGCGGACAGCCTGGCCGTGACGTCCTTGTTACCGGAAAAAAATGTGGCCGTGGGCGAAACTTGGTCGCCGCCCGAATGGTTGTTGGCCACGCTGACGGGCATCGAAGCGGTCAAGAAAACACAGCTCGTCTGCCGATTGCAACAGATCGAGCGCGATGTAGCGACGATAGCCTTCGAGGGCAAAATTGAAGGGGCGATCTATGGCGCCCTGTCGACCATCTCAGTGGTCGGAATCGCCGAATTCGACACCAGCCACCGCTATCTGCGTCGCGTGCGGTTGACGCAAAAAGAAAAACGCATGATCGGTAGCGTCGCTCCAGGAATGGACGTCACGGCCGAAGTCGTATTGACCCGGGCCCCGGCCTCGTCGGCTCCGCCTCTGGACGACGCCAACGTCCGTCGGATCCCATTAGACCCGCCCGCCGAGGCGTTGTGGTTGCGGGAACGGTTCTTCGGCGACGTGGTTTGCACTTTCGACCGCCAGTGGCACGTGTTCCACCGCACGGCGGACGCGGCCGTCCTGCGTTTGGTCGACAACGGCACGTTGCTGTCGCAATGCAACCTGTCCCCCGTCCCGCGCATGCCGGCCGGACAGCACACGCCCAAGACCAAGTTTGTGGCCGACATCCAAGCCTCACTCGGCGACAAGCTGAAAGAAATCGTCACTGACGCCGAGATTCCTACACGAGACGGCCGATACGTTTACCGCGTTGCGGTGACGGGTCAGGCGAACAAATTGGACATGCAGTGGATCTACTACCTCTGTGCGGCACCGAACGGTCGCCAGGTGTCGCTGGTTTTCGCCGTGGAAACGAAGCACTTGAAACGTTTCGGCGACCGCGATCGGCAATTCGTCGAGCGACTGCGGTTCGTGCGGTAGCGAACAGCGATGCTCTTACCAGCGGGCTCGTTTCCAACAATAGCCCGGTTCCGTGCCCACCCGCTATTCTACCGGCCACCGCGAAAGCACAGGCCTAGCCCAACTTCCCCAGTTGAGGGCGAATTTGGGCGATTTCGAAATTTTTTTCGGCCGGTTTTTTGACGTAAGTCCTTTGGCGATGG
>JAADHY010000388.1 GCA_013151585.1 Planctomycetota bacterium | reverse complement strand
CCTACACCCCGAATGATAGCTCCAATCTTATCGCCTTCGCGTACTGCATCCGCCAATCGTTTCAAGACCAGGACGCCCACTCCTTCGCCGGGAACCGCCCCATGCCCCTGCCGGTCAAAGGCTGAACGGGGCGGACCGTCCGGCAGTAGCCCCCGAAGCCCGAAGGATTCATAGACCGTGACGTCCATGCTTCGCTGGCCGCTCGCGCAAAGCACGGTGTCGCACTTGCCCGTACGTAGCAGATTCATCGCGGCCACCAGTGCCGCCATCGACGAGGTGTCGGCGGCATCGACGGTAAAGGCTCCGCCCATCAGATCGAATGTCTTCGAAAGTCGCGAGGCCAATGTACTGGCCGTAAAACTGCCCGTTTCGTCGGCGAGAGCGGGCATGCGTTTCAGCAACTCCTTTTCGAACTCGGCCGCGACCCGATCGATCCGATCCGGCTCCACGCCCTGGTTCTGCAACGACTCCCGAATCAATCGCACCGTTTCCGGCAACCGAAGGCCCATCTGCATGTGACAGGCAAAATCGCCGCCGAACGTCGTCCCGACGACAACGGCCGTCCGTTCCCGATCGAATGGCCGCTGATCGTAGCCAGCATCTCTCAGAGCCGCGTCGGCCGCGTCAAGCAACATGAACTGAAGCGGATTAGCGTTGGCCACCTGTTTGGGCGGCACTTTGTGCTTTTTCCAGTCATAAACGTATTCCGTAATGAACCCGCCCAGTTTGGTCCGTGCGCGGAAGAAACCGTCCGAATGAGGATCGAAATACAGATTGGCGTTCCATCGATCAGAAGGGACTTCGCTCAAGCCGCTCCGTCCGGACACAAGCAATTCCCAAAAGGCATCGGCCGAAGGAGCCTTCGGAAAGATGCAACCCAATCCGACGATGGCAATCGGTTCGCTGGTCGCGGTGTGCCGCCGGAGGTCGGAGCTCGCGTCCGTGCGAACGGCATCTGGAACGTTGACCAGGGTCGAATTCACCTTGGTGGGCCGGTCATCCAACACAACATGCACATTCAGGCCGCCGATTCCAAAGGCGTTCACGGCCGCGCGCCGAGCTTGTCCTTCCCGCGGCTCGGGCCACGGCTTGGCTTCCGTCGGAACGAAAAAAGGAATTCGATCCCATTCAATCTGTGGATTCGGCGTACGGAAGTTGATTTGCGGGGGAATCAAACCATGCCGGGCCGCCAGAATGACCTTCAGCAAACTGGCAATCCCCGCGGATTCCAGGGTGTGTCCGATGTTCGCTTTGACGCTACCGATAGGGATTCTCTTACCGGCCGGTAACCGCGGAGCCAGCGCCGCCGTCAAGGCCGAGACTTCAGTGGCGTCACCGACTTTGGTCGAGGTGGCATGACATTCGATGTATTGAAGTTGGGCCGGATCCACCGAGTCGCCGTAGGCCCGCTCNNNNTGACCTGCCCTTCGCGCCGCGGTGCCCACAGACTCTTGCCGCGTCCATCGGACGACGTCCCAATCCCGCGGACCACTGCATAAATCGTATCGCCATCGGCCAGAGCGCGATCGAGCGGCTTCAGGATCACCGCACCGTAGCCATCCGCGCTGACCAAGCCGTCTGCTTCAGCATCGAAGGGGCGCGAACCCGTGCTGCTCATCGATTGAGCCTGACAGAATAAGACATAGCCGTACCACTTGTTGTAGCACGCCCCGCCGACAATGGCCATGCCGATCTGCCCTTGCTGCAGAGCTTCGATACCCAGAGCGAGAGCAAACAACGACGAAGCACAAGCTGCGTCCACGGCGAGGAAAGGACCTCGCAAACCGAAGGCTTTCGAAATCAGCGCCGAAACGGCGTGACTGCCCAGGTCAGGTCCTCCGTCGGGCTTCCGCCGGGGATACTTGCGCCGAACTCGTTCAACGATCTCTTGAATCGTTCGCTCCAAAACGTCCCGGCCGACATCGCGCAGAGATCGAACATCGCGCAAATACTCAGCCACCTCTTCGATGTACGCCGAGTAGACCAAGTCCCCCGCCAGTTCGCTCCCTCCGGAGTGCCCCACATAGACCCCCACACTGCGCGTAGGCAGATCGAAGGGGTCCATGCGCGCATGGCGACAGGCATCGGCAGCCACTTCCAGCATGAAGAGGTGGGAAATATCAGAATCGTCGTCGGGCAACGGATAGCGGACGCGATCGAAAGGCCGATCGGGCAGGTACCCACCCAATAGCGAGTAGGATTTCCCCATCGTGCCTTTCGTGGGAGCGAAATAAAGACTCCGGTCCAACCGCTCGGGAGGCATCTCCTGGATTGCGTCGCGACCGTTTTTCAAAAGCTCCCAGTACGCCGAAAGGTCCTCCGCGCCGGGCAGGCGGCAGGCCATTCCAACGACGGCGACTGCTGAAGAAACGTTGCTCTCAGCCATGATGACACGCTATCCGACTGACCGCCCGCGACACCCTTCTTGCGCCGCCCCGCCGCCGACGGGCCCACGCCCTAACCGAAAAGCCGGCGTCTCGTCAGGAGGAAACACGGAAGAGCCCTCCGCCCGCCAGAGCTTAGCTCTTGCAACCGCCCGACTTCCGCGATCGGAAGTTCTCCCCTCGACCAAGCACTCGCCTCGTCCCAACGAAATACGAATCTCTTAGCGCCCATGCTACGGGGGGCGAGAAATTCCTGTCAAGCGCCGGTTCAGGTGGCTGAAACCAGAGCATCATACTGCCCCTCCGTCGCCCGAACGGCTTTCTGTGTCGGGTTGCGTCGCGGTCTGGCTACAACTCCTCGATCCACCGCTTCCCTGATCCCGTCCCCGCTAACGGATATCCCGAATTGTCCGCCACCAGTTTATGCTATGCGCACCCGATTCTGCCGAAGCTCGATCGCAAGTGTCGGTGCCGACGGCTCAGGTCTGGTCAATGAACCTTCGGTCGATGTTCCAGCTACCACAAAATCGAGGCAACCCGCGCCGAGTTGTCAATAATCCGGGCTACCCAGGCGTTCTTCGCCACCTTCTGCCTCCAGACGTCCTCCCTGTGCCTCAGTCGCGGTTGCCCCACCACCAAGAAAACGATCAAACGGCCCCTCAAAAGCCGTTCGTATTTCTCTGGTTTCCCCGAAGATTCCCATTTCCGGTTGCACAGTTTTGAGCCACTGGCTGGTAGCAGTTGGCTGAACCTCCAGACTCAGGTCTCCGAGATTGGCCCCCCTCCAGGGGCACGCAGCCCTTTCTCGGGGCCGGTTCCACCCCCTTCGTCCCCGGCCAGAATCCGTTTCCGGCAAAAGCTCACGTTCGGCGGTCACATTGTGCCAACGTGCGTTCACGAACTTCTTGGTTCCGTCTCGAACGCCGCGCCGTCAGATTTGTAATCCCCGTGACTCAAAGCAACTAGACCGGTACTGGTCCATGCCGGTCATGTACATCCCGCGCCTCTTCCCAGTAACCGCCCTTCCAAGCTCCGCAACCGGCACAATTGATTCCGGAGCAACCAAACGGTGACAGTCTTAGTAGATTGCATGCCTTCCGTCAACACGATACCTGATCGGTCGAGCGGATGACAGAACTTTGATATGGAAAATGGGTAGAATTTAGAAATTTTCCGCGTTTTCCGTTTTTCTGCAAACCGCATGGTTGACATACGCCATTTTCCGGTGGTACAATCCTGGCATTCAAAGTGCCGTTTCTTTTTTTAATGCACTTTGCCACTAAACTGGTCGTACTCTGGCAATGCGGAGACGGCTGTAGAAGCGGACGGTTGGTGTGGTCTTCGGTTGCTTCGTCACGGTTCAAGAGAGGAAAGGAGGGCAGAGGGGAAAGAGAGCAAGGTAATCGACAGTAGGACCGGTGGGACGTCGCCCGCTACGGGTCAATCAAAGAATCGGGCAGAGGTTCTCACCCGCAAGATGTGACTCGAGTCAGCACTTTTCATTGTTTACACACACGAGGGAGGACT
>JAADHY010000199.1 GCA_013151585.1 Planctomycetota bacterium | reverse complement strand
TCGGCTTGCTCAGGATCGGTCCGATAGAGTTGCTCGCCGCCGGTCGAATAGATGAACACCGTCGGAGTCATTGCAATCTTCTGTTGTTTCGCGAACCAGGACGCGTGATACAACGGGTAGGAAATCCGCTCGCCAGTGTGTTCAAAAAAAGCTCTTACACTGTCCGGCGTTTCATCCATTCCCAACCCAAGGATCGCAACTCCGTCCTTCCGCCACTGTTCGGCCAGTTCGGTCAGCCGAAGCGCCTCGGTCATACACGGGGCGCAGGCTTCCTGGAAGACCTGAATGACAACATACCTCGCTCCGGTGGCCTGGAGCGCCTTCGTGAAATCTTCAGGAGCCAGCGTCGCGCCGGGGGCAACCTTCGCGTGCTGAGATTTCTCTTGTTGCGGGACGGCATTCGTCGATCCGGCTAACTGTGGCTGGGACGAGGAGCTCTCTTCCGGAGAGCGCGTCTCGGAACCGCCGCATCCGAGCACTGCGGTCATGAGGGCTCCGGTCAAAAAACACATCGCCGCCTGAAACAGACGCCGGTTAACCGACGATCGGGACATGGGGTTCATTGTGAGAACTCCTTCACTTTGGCAAGGGTCTGCTCCACAGTGGGGCGGTCCCGCCAGTTCTTTTTTCCTTGACCAATGTGAGCCCAGCGCAAAATGCCCCGCTTATCGATGACGAACGTCCCCGGCGTGTTCGACGTGTCACTGTGGATCCTCATTTGAAAAGCCACACCGTACAGGGAACTGACCCAGAAGCCCGGGTCGGCCAGAAAGACAACGGGATTCCCTCGGTCCGCCCACCACTTGGTCCGGCAACGTTCGTGAGGAACAACGACGAACACCTGTGCGTTCGCCTTTTCGAAATCTTTCAAGCTGAAACTCAGCTTGCGGGATTGCCCCAGACAGACCGGTCACCCGTCGCCGTAGATGAAAACGAGCACAACCGCCTTCTTGCCGCGGAAACGAGACAGCGTCCATGGCTTGCCCGTGGGGTCGCGGAGCGTGAAGTCCGGGGCTGGCTGACCGAGTTTCGCGAGGTCGATCGAATCGGCGCTGATTTTCAAAATCTGTTCGCGCACATCGTCCTCCAGCGCGACCCGCCGTTCCAGGGCTTTGTTCACGTGCAGCAGAACATCGCCGTTCCGGACGCGCCGACGAGCCGCCCGCAAAGCCGCTAGCCCAGCCGCGTCCTGAATCTGCCCCAAAGCATCCGCCGCCAGCACCGCCACTTCCGGCCGATCTTCCAGAAGCTTGATCAGTTTGGGCACGGCCTCACGAGCCTCCAGGAAGCCCAGCACTCGAGCGCACAAGGCTCGTACCTGAAAGCTGCGATCGTCGCAGCCAGCGATCAACTCCGGCACAGCCGCTTCGCCCAACGCGACAAGTCGCTTCATGGACAGCACGTAGGTTTTCCAAGTCGTCGTGTCTTCGGCAGTGCGGTAAGGAATCCGATCATCGGGCCAGTGCCGGGAAAACTCCCGTAAGATCGACGCAACATCCTCCCCGCGCACTTCGGGCAAATGCCCCCAGCCTGCCACGATGCTTAATGCGACAATGACCCAGCACCGGCGACCGACTGTGATGCTCATTCCAGTCTCCTTGTTCGAGTGATAATCAGGCCCCGAAGGTGTGTGCAAACGAATTCAGCGAACGGCCGAAATCAGCCGCACTCAGTATTGTAGGATGCGTGTCTCGCCTTTTTTCAGCGTGAGTTTGAGTTTTGGCCCGTCGCCAAGCGTCTTGCCTGTAAAGACGTCGCGAACGGGGCCGCTGCGGCCAGTGTTGAGCTGGATGGGGCCGTCGTGGGAAGCGTGCAGGACCAGAAACGGGCCGTTGGCGTAGACGTTGCAATCGGTGTCGGTGAAAAGATGCACGTCGGCGCGGCGTGCGGCCAGACGCAGTAGCTCGCTCGTTAAAGCGGGCGGGCCGACGAACAGCGACCAGCCCCCGTCGGTGCGGCGCAGGGCCACGGCCGGCTTCCCGTCCGGGTACGTGGCCAGCACTTCGTCGGGCCGGGCGTCGGCGGCGAAGAAAAGTGGTCTGATCGGGCGCTTGACGCCGAAGCCGGCCGTCAGCCCGAGTCGCCGGCCTACATCGGTCGGCTCGGCCCACGCTTGTGGCTGCTCGGTTGGTTGCAAACGAAAGCCGGTCAGTTCGCGCATCGCTTCGATTGAGACGCGATCGGGGTCTTGATAGCCGGAGGCGTAACACCAAACGCTCAGCGAACCGGCCGTGGCGTCGAGCAACTGCCGCCGCTGCTCGGGCGACAGGCACCACGCAGTCAGAAAGACGTACATTTTGGCTCGCACGCGGCTGGCCGCGACGTCGTCGAGCAAGTATTGCCCATACGGTGCACCCATACGCCCCAGCGGCCGGCGCACTTCGTAGACAAGCGGCCGAGTGATGGCGTCACCGCCGGCGGCCACACGGATCATGCTCCGCTCGTCGATCACCGCAGCCACCTCGGGGCGAAACGCTTGCGGCTGACGCAGCAGGGCCTCGTCGAGCGGCTTCAGACGCTCCATCTGTTTCCACAAGGCCGGATCGTCGAACCAACCGCTGGCCCCCAAGTCCATCCACCAAGTGCCGAAGTTACGCACCGCGCACTGGCCCGTGTTGCGCAACAACATGTTGATCGTCTCGGTCGGTGTTTTCGCTGCGTCCCGCCAGCCGGGAAACCGCTGGCCGCTGGCGATGTGCGTGCGCGTGTCGTCTTCATAGAGCCACATCTTGCCCGCCAGGGCCACGCTTTCCGCCGCGGTCATGGCCGGAGCGCTGCCGCCCAGGCCGCGATCGAAGTAAGAGATCGGCGAGCAGAGAATGTCGATGTCGGGCGATTCCAGCACACGTCGCAGGGCGTAATGGCCGGAGACCGCCGCACCGTTGCGGATCGCTCCGAACTCAAACACGTAGCCGTAGAAAAACACAACCAGCTTTCGACCACCGGACGCCTCGCGCACAACCCGCGCGAAGTGGCACACGCATTCGGCCATCATCTGCTGCTGGAACTCAGCGAAGTCGATAAGCGGCCGTTCGGTGGCCGGATCGCGCAGCAGGCCGCTCGGTGCCGCAAGGCGGGACTCGGGCGATGGCACCTCGGCTGTCTCGCAGGTTGCCGTCGAATCACGCCAAGCGGCTTGCAACGCCGCGTCCGAGCCGTACCGTTCCTTGAGCCACCTTCGCCATGCCGCCCGCGAGGCAGTCGAATATCCGTTCAAGGGCGCACGCCACGTGTCCTGATAGAACCACTCGCCCGTGTTCTGCCCACAAGGGTGATAGCCCGCGATATGCGGGCCGAACTCTTTTTCCAGGTGCCTGATCAACGCCCGCAGCCTTTCTGCCGCATCGCGGCGGTAGCGCGGTGAGGCCACCACGGCGGGACGGCGTGTCGGCCGGCCGCGATCCCAGACCATACAATCGTCCGGATGCTCTTTGACCCACCAGCCGGGCGGGTCCATGGGGATGCGCGGCAAGAGCAGCGCCTGGGGGTTCGCTTCAAGCACTTGGCGGCACGTGCGGTCCACGCCGGACCAGTCGACCGGTTGCCCCGGGCGTGGCCACGGCATCGGGATCGGGAAACTGACAAAATCGACGCCCACGGCCGCCGCCAATTTGATCTGCGACTGAAACGACCCCGGCGGGCCGCCCAAGAAAACGAACGGCTGCCCGGGCCGGTAAAAGGCCACGGTCAGCCACCGAGCCGGCCCGGCCTTCGCCCACAAGCGCACGCGGTACCGGCGCCCGGCTTTGATCGGCAAGTTCGGCTCCGAGTAAAGATGGAAGTCCGGCCAACGGCCGTCGGGCGGTTCGTTCAACGTGATCTTCAAACCCGCTGAACCTTCCCGGCCAACGTCCGAGGCGACTTCGACCGCCCCGACCGTGTTCGGCTCGCCCGGCGGCCAAACGTGCCACAACCGATCAAACTGCCGCTGCCCGCCGTCGAAGTTGCAGCGCAGCAGCGTTGTCCCAGCGTGGCCACCACCGGCCACTTCGCTCACCTGAATCTCGTCGATGACGACCGCGCCTGGCTCATGGCCGAACCGGAAGTGCATCGTGCCGTGCCCGGCAGCGTCGGTCCCGGCCGTGAATTCGAAAACAAACTCGCGCCCTCCCGGCTCCACACGCAGCCGTCCGCCACGCGGCGCGCCCCAAAACATCCGCGCTCGCACCGGCCGGCCATCCACCACGATCCGCGGCACACCGTCAAGCGACTGAACGCGGACCGTTTCCGCCGCCGGCATTGCGCCTCCGCTCAGGACAGCGCAAAGCAGGACACCGGGCGTCATGAAACGGGAGCCGAACCTGTTGCGCGGCACGTCCACGAACCTCACCACGTCGTACCTCCCAAACAGCGTCTCTGTTGTGGCCCAAAAGCGGGGTGGCGGCTATGATAGCGGTCCAGCTACATGCGAGCCAGCGGCGTAACAACGGTACGCCGCAAGGTCCAGATCGGGCGTATACGTCTTTTACGGATTTCCATGACGCGCGCATAAGGGTGACGAGAGGAGAACCACAGTGATGAGAGAGAGCATCGGCTGCTTGACGGTCCTCTTCTATGCGATCGTACTGGTAGCGGGCATGTGCCTCGGCGACAGCCGAGCTGACACGGCGGATGGAAAAGGGACGCAGCCAATCGTGAAGGCCGAGTTCGTTTTCGAAAAGGCGCCGTTCAAGGAGTGCCACGCATCGACGATCGTGCAGACGGGCGACGGAACGTTGGTGGCTGCGTGGTTCGGCGGGACGCGTGAAGGCAAGCCCGACGTCGGCATCTGGGTGTCTCGTTGTGTGGACGGCTGCTGGACATCACCGGTAGAGATGGCTACGGGCGAACAGCAGGACGGAAAGCGGTTCCCCTGTTGGAACCCCGTATTGTTCCAACCTCCCGGCGAGGCGCCACTGATGCTGTTCTTCAAGGTCGGCCCGTCGCCGAGAGCCTGGTGGGGTGAGTTAATGGCCTCCACCGACGGCGGACAGACTTGGGAGATGCGGCAACGGCTGCCCGAAGGGTTCCTCGGTCCGATTCGTTCGAAGCCGGTGCTTTTGCCCGATCGAACACTGCTCTGCGGATCGAGCACCGAGCACGACGGCTGGCGGGTGCATTTCGAGCTGGTGAAGCATCCGGGCAAGGACTGGCAGCGCGTCGATGTGCCCGAAGGCCGGCGCAAGTTCAACGCCATCCAGCCGACGATCTTGAAACACGCTGACGGTCGGCTGCAAGCTCTCTGCCGAACGAAAGAATCGGTCATCGCGGTCACGTGGTCCAAGGACAACGGTCGGAGCTGGTCGCCGCTGGAACCGACCACGCTGCCGAATCCAAACGCCGGGATCGAAGCAGTCACGTTGGCGGACGGTCGATTCCTGCTCGTTTACAACCACCTCGGGTCCGGGCCCAGCGGCTGGGGCCGACGCGGCATGTTGAACCTGGCGATCTCAAAAGACGGGATCACGTGGCAAGCCGCTTTGGTGCTGGAGCAGGAGCGTGGGGCGGAGTTCTCTTACCCCGCGGCCGTCCAAACGCCGGACGGCCTCGTGCACATCACCTACACGTGGAAACGGCGTCGGATCAAGCACGTGGTGGTGGACCCGAGAAAGCTGAAAGGCGTTCCGATCGTCGACGGCCGCTGGCCGGAGAACGTACCGATCGCGCCCCTGCCGTAAGGCGAGCGATGTCGCTCGCGGTTGGGATGGTCGAAACAGACGCGGCGCCGGTTGTGTTGCAACTCCAGATTGCATTGAGGTACGACAGCGTTGTGTCGTGGCTCATGACTGCAACACTCAAACGGCCGGGGCACCTCAACAATACACGCGCTGCCGAAAATCTTCGGCTGCGAAGTTGGTCGAGAAACCGCATCACACGGTCGACGAGCCGATCGCGACAGTGCACAAGATCGTGAGCTCATGCACAAGAAAAAGCATTCAAAGCCATTCCCATGCAGACACACTTCACCACACTCGACTGGATCGTGCTGGGCCTCTATTTCGCCGCAACCATGGCGGTCGGGTTTTCGTTTTGGCGTAAGAGCCGTTCAACCGAAGGGTTCACGGCGGCCGGTCGGTCGTTGCCCGGTTGGGTCTGTGGGCTGTCGATCTTCGCCACATACTTGAGCAGCATCAGCTATTTGGCGTTGCCCGGCAAGTCGTTTGCAGCGAACTGGAATCCTTTTGTCTTTTCGCTGGCTTTGCCGCTGGCCACTTGGATTGCCGTGCGTTGGTTTGTCCCATACTACCGGCGAAGCGGCGAGGTGTCGGCCTATGCGCTGTTGGAACACCGTTTCGGTCTGTGGGCCCGCGTCTATGTCAGCCTTTTTTACTTGCTGACGCAGATCGCGCGCATGGGTGTCGTGATGTACTTGATGGCTCTGCCGATGCAGGTCATCTTCGGCTGGGACATCTACACGGTGATCGTGCTGACGGGAGTTTCGGTCACGGTCTATTCGTTCGTGGGCGGGATCATCGCGGTCATTTGGGCGGATGCGATTCAGGCGATCGTGCTCATGGCCGGCGCGGTGATTTCGCTGGCAGTTATGCTGGCGACCATGCCTGGCGGGCCGGCCCAGGTCTTCACTGTGGCCGCCGAACACGACAAGTTCTCGCTCGGCAGCTTCGAACTGTTCGACGTGTCCCATCCGACCTTCTGGGTCGTGCTCGTCTATGGACTTTTTATCAACTTGCAGAATTTCGGTATCGACCAGAGCTACGTCCAGCGTTACATCGCGGCAAAGAATGACCGCGAAGCGACCAAGAGCCTGTGGCTGGGCGGGTTGCTGTATGTGCCGATGAGTGCGCTGTTTTTCTTCATCGGAACGACTCTTTACGTGTATTACCATTCCGTACCGGACCAGATTCCCCAGGTGAAGCGGATCGTGGCCCGACAGCGGCTGCTGCAGCAGGGGATCGAGCTGCGCTATGTGACTGGTCAGGACGGCCGCCAACAGCTCGATCCGGAACTGAGCCGCCGGCTGGAGCGGATCGCGGCCGAGCTGACGGACGCGGAGATCGGCGACCGTGTGTTTCCGCATTTCATTGCCGCGCATTTGCCGCCCGGGTTGACTGGCCTTTTGATTGCGGCCGTCTTTGCGGCCGCCATGAGCACCATTTCGACGTCGCTGAATTCGTCGGCCACGCTCATCATGACCGACTATTACCGCCGGTTCGTTAACCCAACGGCGAGCGAACGCCAGTCGATGATGGCCCTTTACGCAGCGACCGTCGTGTGGGGCATCATCGGCACGGGCATGGCCCTGGCCCTGGTGGCGCTGACGGAAAGCGCGTTGGACATGTGGTGGAAGCTGGCCAGCATTTTCTCGGGCGGCATGGTGGGGTTGTTTCTTTTGGGCATGATCAGCCGCCGGGCAAACAATGTGTCCGCCGTGACGGCCGTCGTTATTGGCGGTCTGGTCATCGTCTGGATGGTCTTTTCACAAACCGCTTATTGGCCGTCGGAATGGGCCCACCTGAAAAGCCCCTTCCACAGCTTCATGATCATCGTGGTCGGCACGCTCAGCATCCTGCTGGTGGGTCTGCTGCTGAGTCGCTTCGCCCGGTCGCAGCGGTAGCCCCACTTCGAGTCTCGGGCTGGAAAGCCGAACCGACTCTGGCCACCGCCGACGGGCGACGTCAAGTGACAAAGCGGAACGAATACAGGTCGGCGTCTCGGAGGACAAACCGCAGGCGGACCGGCTGGCCGGCCAATCGGCTCAGATCGCTGCCCGACTTCCATGTGACGGTTCGTTCCAGTTCATCGCCGAAAACCACGTTGCAGTCGTCAAGGGCGAAGCCGGGAATCGGCCGACCGTCTGGCTGTTGGAGCTCGACGCGGATGTCGCCTGCGGCGCTGGTCGAGAAGTTCAGCGTCAACTGCTTGCCCGCGAAGGTAATCGGCTTCGTAATCAGCTCGCCGCCGGCCATGGGAGCCTGCACGGAAACGAAACCGTCGATGCGCAGCGTGTAGCGTCGCAACTCGCTGCTGTTGCCCGTCCAGTAGCTTTCGCCAGCGTAAAGCGACAGCTCGTTCGGGGCACCGGGCAGCGCCGATCGCGTTTCGACCACATGCCAGGCGATGTACTGCTGCCCGTAGTGCCAGGTGCCCGGTCGCTGGATGCCAGGGCGCAGGAAGGCTTCGTTCCAGCGTTCGAACAAGACCCCGTCGCGACTGGCCATGAGCAGTCCTTCGGTCAGCGCCGTGCCGTATCTGAGACTGGCTTGGGCGCGAAGCTTGCGATGTTCCAGTTCGGGCAGCGCTCGCATTGAGTCGGACCAGCCCCGCTCAATGTATCGCGTCGGAAAGCCGATGAAGATGTGCGGCGCTCGATAGTAGGCCTTAATCTGGTTCGTGTAGAGGTGCTCGGGTGGGGAGTCTTTGTAAACCAGGTCGGCGTGCGGCCCCCAATTCAGAAAGTCCTTTGACGTGGCCGTGCGAATCGCGCGCACGCCGGCGGGCTTCCAGACTTTTTCGGTCGTCACCCCGGCCGTAAAGATCCGCCAATAAGCCCGGTACTCTTTGCGTACGGGGTCCCAGAAGGCTAGGTTTTGCGAATCGAACGCCCCTTCGGTAATCACGGGGTGATCGGCCATGGGAGACCAGTGCAGGCCATCGGGCGATTTGAACGCCAGCAGACCCCGCGGACCGCGCGATCGGATGATGGCCTTGTACCGCGCGTCGGGTGGACAATTGGGGTTGTCGTCCTTGAAGACCGCCGGGTGGCCAGGGTCGGCGTCGACTTTGCCGATCTTCCCGCTGACCATCACGATGTTGTTGTCCTTCGATCCGCGGAACTCGTGGATTCCCAGCTTTGGCTTGCGCCAGTGGATGCCGTCGTCGCTTTCGGCGTAGCAACAATAAAGAGGGTGAGCGTTGGTCTTGAGCTTGCCGCTTGAAACGTCCAGGTGCCACGCCTTGTAGTACATTCGATAAAGCGAACCATCCTGGAATACGGAGTGATAGCCGCAGCCGGAACCCTCCCAGGGAGCGTCATGAACCAAGGCGATCTCTTGCGGCGTCGGATGATGCAGCACGCGGCGAGCGCCATCGAGCCGCTCGATCAGGAAATCATCGACGAACAGTTTGCGCCGCGAGCCGATGGCGATCGGACCGCTGGGCTTCGGCGGCTTCTGTTCTTCCGGTTCGCCGGCTGGAACCAGCGAGCCAGTCCCCATTGCAGCCGCGCCCAGCGCGGCATTCTTAAGAAACGTACGTCGCGAGGCGGGTGAAGTCATGTGGGGCCTCCCTCACGCAGAGCAAGCCTCCTCGCCTGCCCCTTAACCCAGGAGCGTAATCACAAATCAAAGACTCCAACTCATGTGTGTCGTGTGCACACCCTGACGCACCGAGAGGGGGAAAGGCGCGCCGATTTGCACACGGTCGCTGGCCGACATACTACCCTCCGGAAGCCGGCTCGTCACGGCTCGGCGCGAAAAATTCTATTACCCATGCTTGGCGTGGCGGCAGCGTCAAACTCAATGACGATCCGGTAAGCGGAGACGAGGTCATGGCGTGGCGGCCGGATTCGTCGATGCGGACGGGGGAGACGCGACCGGGGAGCCCGTAGTCGCGGCGGTCGATCCTTGCCCGGACCGGGATCGATCGGTCGGCGATGTTCACCAGCGCGATGCCCACGTCGCCGTCCTCCGCTCGCCACGCGCTGGCCAGGACGAGCGGATGACGCACTCGCCGCGACGTCAGCCGGTCGCGCCGGCCGGCGTAGATCGAGAGCCGCGAGAAGTCGGATTCAGTCATCGGAGCGTCGAACTGTGGCGGACGCAGAAACTCGCCGCCGGCGAGATACTTCGCCGCATGGTGCCTCACTCGAGCCAGACGCATCAAGAATTCCATTTCCTCGGGGCGCTCGTCGAAAAGTTCTAGCCGGAAGTTGGCCAAAGTCAATTGATGCCCCCAGACAAACGCCCTGGCCTGCTCCAGAAAAAACTGGTTGGCGTACTTGCGATCGAGCAGAGCCAGCGCCTTTTTCGGAGCGAACTCGGGCGGCCACCGCTCATCGTACGGCGGCATGGTGAGCGACGAATAACTGCCGAATGTGATGGCATCGGGGTGGTACGCTGCCTGGAAAAAGGGGATGACTTGCCAGCGGTCGCTGAGCGATGCGTACCGTTCGCGGCTGACCTGAAGCGTCAACATCAGATCCAGTTCGGGTAGCCACGGTTCGCCGCAGCCTTCGCCGGCCAGCACGATAGGACGCTGGCCGTCGCAGCGCCGGCGGATATCCGCGACCAGCCGGCGGAAGCCGTTGATCCAATACTGTCCGCCGCCCAGCGGATGCCCGTGGTGCTCGTCATAACACGGCAGCGACAAGCACGCCTGATCCATGTAGACGCCGGCGACTCCCAGCTCATGAGCCCGCTCGACCAAACCGGCGTACTTCTCCCGCCAGAACGGCGTGGCCAGACACATCGACGCGAGTGCTTTTCTGGTAAAGATGTTGTAGACGTGCGAGTGGACCCGGCCCGACCTGCTCTTGACGGCGTAACGTTCGGCGTTTTCTTTTTCCCAGCTTTCAGTGTTGGTCCCCCAGGCGCGTTGGTTCATGTAGACCAGCTCGCGCACGCCGTGCTCATGAGCCTGCGCGACGGCTTTGCGAAAAGGGTCAGTACCTTCTCGCGGCGGAAAGTATTCCGGGAAGCCGACGTCGTACGCACAGCCGTGCCACCAGTGCCAGAGCACGTTGACCGGTAGTCGGAGCCGCTGTTGCAAAGCGATCGCCGGTTTCAACACACCTTCGCTGCGACCACGATTCCAAATCCACAGACCTGTTTCATGAACCCAGCTTGGCACTAAGCCGCGGCGCAAGCGGCTTTGACGAGTCCACGGTTGCTGTTGCGCCCAGCGGCGATACCGTTCCGCCGCGGTGAACCAATCGCCGAGGAAGGTTCCCAAGCGGACGAAATACGGGAGCTTCCATGCGTCCAGGCCCGCAGCCTCGTTTTCCGGATAGTGGACGATTTCGAAATAGACAGATCGATCGGCCTCGCCGCCCAGGCAGAAGGTCTTGCGGAAGGCCGCTGTGTCGTCACAGGCGGCGTAGAAGCCGTGTTGAAGGCCTCCGTAATAGGCCAGACACTGCAGTGACATCAGTCCTGGATAGCTCCAGGACCACCGCTTGGGGCGGCCGGATGCCGGGCAAAGCAGATTGCGCGGTTCGGGCAATTCCAGGCCCATCCAGCGAGGCACCGCCAATCGTTCGTCCGGTTGCCGCGTCAGCCCGAAAACTCGCGGGAATCGCACGTGAACGATTCTGACGTGCGAGGGCTTCGTGATGACGATGGACCAATGGCTATCCGGCTCGGCGTCGGCCAATTGCACAATCGCCCGGACTACCA
>JAADHY010000094.1 GCA_013151585.1 Planctomycetota bacterium | reverse complement strand
CATCTGAAGGAGTTGGTCCGAAGGGAGGATGACGGCGCCATGAAAGTTCTTGTCGCCAACTTGGGATCGACCAGCTTCAAGTACCGGCTGTTCGATCTGGAGACGGAGACCCAGTTGGCTCGCGGCAGCATCGATCGCATCGGCCAGGCGGAAAGTCGCTGTGTGGTTCAGATCGGTCAGTTTCAGGGCGAGCAGACTCGGCACGTGCCGGACCACGCGGAGGCCGTCCGAATCTGCCTGAGCCAGCTCACCGATCCGGAAAAGGGCTGCCTGAGGTCGGCGGACGACCTGTCGGGCATCGGCTTCAAGGCGGTGTTTGCCGGCAAGCTGAGCGGCATCCGGCGGGTTGACGACGAGCTGCTCGAAGCGATGGAGGAGCTGGCCGATGTTGCACCGGCCCACAATCCGCCGTATGTGCGGGCGATGCGACAACTTCGCGAGGCCTTCCCGAACATCCCCATGGTCGCCGCGCTGGAGACGGCCTTCCACGAGACGATCCCGCCCGAGCTACGAGCCTATGCTGTGCCGTACGAGTGGCAACAGCAGTACGGGATTCAGCGCTGGGGGTATCACGGTGCCAGCCATCGTTACATCGGATGGCGGATCGCCGACATCCTGGGACGGGACGACCTGCGGGTCATTTCGTGCCATTTAGGAGGCAGCAGTTCGCTGTGCGCCATGAAGGGCGGCCAATCGGTCGCCAACAGCTTGGGGCTCAGCCCGCAGACAGGGCTGCCGCATAACAACCGGGTGGGCGATTTTGACCCCTTCGCTTTGCCCGTTTTGATGCGAGCGACCGGGAAAAGTTTGGAAGAGCTCCTGGAGGACCTGGCGTCGAAGAGCGGATTGCTGGGGCTGAGCGGTCTGAGCGGCGACGTGCGGGACTTGGAGAAGGCGGCGGCCGAAGGCCATGAGCGGGCGGAGTTGGCCTTGAAGGTTTTCGTCGCAGCCATTCGGCACTACTTGGGCGCATACCTGGCGGTGCTCGGCGGGGCCGATGCGGTGGTTTTCACAGGCGGCATCGGCGAGAACAGCCGGCGAGTCCGGCAGGATGTGTGCCAAGACATGGAGTGGGCTGGTATCGAACTGGATCCAGACCGGAACGCGCAGGTCGACGGCGAGACGCGGATCTCGACCGACTCCAGTCGCATCGCTGTCTGGGTGGTGCCGACCAACGAAGAGTTGATTGTGGCTCGGCAGACAGCCGAATTGATCGGCGGGCGTTAAAACGGATCCATGACGCCTTGACCCGTTTGGCGGCGGCCGGACAGCGTCGGACGACGAGGCCCACACCGTTGGGAACCGGATTTGACAGGATGATCTGAGCAGCAAGGCGACACAGCCATGTTTATTGGCCGAATTCGAGGAAGTTTAGTGTCGACCCAAAAGGTCGAAACCATGGTCGGGCAGAAGCTGCTCGTCGTCGAACCGCTGCGCATCAACGAAGAAGACCAAGCCAGTTTACGGCCGACCGGCCGGACTTTTGTTGCTGTCGATACGGTCGGAGCCGGGGAAGGCGAGGTCGTCTTGTGCGTGCAGGGGTCCAGTTCCCGCTTCACGCCTCAGACGAAGGAACTGCCGGTCGACACGGCCATTGTGGGCATTGTGGATCAGGTTCATGTCGGCTCACAGATCATCTTCGACGCGACGGCGCCCCGACTGGCCGGTGATCAACCCGCGGCGTCACCGGAGCCGCCGAAACAGGAGGACCGGAAATGAGCGAAGACACCGGCCGGGGATCGGACCGCTTGTCCAACGTCATCCGAGTGACGCAGATCATCGCGGGCGCGATCTTGGCGGGCTTGGCTATGATGGCGGGCATCTTTTTCGCGATGGGGATGCGGGCGAAACCGGCGCCGCCGTCGGTGATGACTTACGTGGCGGTCGGTGCGGTGTTGGTCGGAGCCGTCATGCGGACTGTGCTTCACGGCTTAGTGGCGACGTCGAAGGTCAGCGAGCTGCGGCAGAGTTTCTCGCAGCGCCCGATCGCGGACGACGAAGAGCTGAAGTTCGCGCTGGCCGGCGCTTACCAAGCAGGCACGATTGCGGGGTTTGCCGTGATCGAAGGCGCTGGGTTTTTCGCTTGGATCTTGTACGTCATGCATCCGAGCTGGATGGGGCTGGCCGCCGCGATATTCGCTTTGCTGGTGATGATAGTAACCTTCCCATCGCGCAGCCGGATTCTGAATTGGATCGAAGAGCAGGCGGAAAATTTGCGGCTGGAATCTCCGCAATGAAGCCAACACAAAAGTAACAGGATGTCGGGACATCGATGAAAGATAGACCCGAACGGGAGAGTTTGAAATGGCGGTAGCGACAGAAGAAACCATTCGAACGGTGGTTCAAGAAGTCTTGGCTCAATTGGCTCAGAGCGGCGGAGCGGCGACTGTCGCGAAAGGCGACGGCGACTGGGGCGTCTTCCAGACCGTGGACGACGCCGTTGCGGCCGCGACGGAAGGCTTCGAGAAGCTGCGAGCCGCCACGTTGGAAACCCGCGCGAAGATCGTCGCGATCGTCAAACGCATTTGCGACGAGCAGGCCGAAGAGCTGGGCCGGGCGGAAATGGACGAAACCCGGATTGGCCGCCTGGACCATAAGATCGAGAAGTTGAAGATTGTCAAGCTGGTGCCGGGGGTGGAGTTTCTACGGAGCGACGCTCAGAGCGGTGACCACGGCCTGACGGTCACCGAGTACGCGCCTTTTGGCGTCATTGGCACGATCACGCCGGTCACGCATTCACTGCCGACGCTGGCCGGGAACGTGATCAGCATGGTCTCGGCAGGGAACACGTTGGTCGTGAACCCTCACCCCAGCGGCGCGAGGATCGCCTGTGAAGGTGTTCGGCGGTTTAACCGGGCGATCTATGAAGAGACCGGGCTGGAGAACCTGATCACCATCATCGAGAAACCGACGATCGAGTCCGCTCAGGAGATTTTCCAGCACCGCGGCGTGCGTCTGCTTTGCGTCACAGGGGGTCCGGGAGTCGCTCGGGCCGCGATGGCCAGCCGCAAACGGGCCATCGTTGCCGGACCGGGCAATCCGCCGGTCGTGGTCGACGAAACGGCCGACATTGAAAACGCGGCCAAGTCCATCGTTCAAGGAGCAGCCTACGACAACAATCTGCTCTGTATCGGCGAAAAAGAGGTGTTCGCTGTTTGCCGGGTGTTTGATTCGCTTATGGAGGCCGTCGGACGGCACGGTGGCTACTTGCTGAACAGGGACCAGATCGAACAGCTCACGCGGATTGCCTTCTCGCCGCCTGAGAAGCCGGGCGGACACGCCGTGCTGAACCGGGATCTGGTCGGGAAGGACCCGGCGGTTTTGGCCGAACAGATCGGCGTCCAGGTGCCCGCCGGTACCCAGATTCTTTACGGGGAGACGGATGTGTCCAACCCGTTTGTCGCGGAAGAGCAGATGATGCCCTTCATCCCGTTCGTCCGTTGCCGGGACGCGGACGAGGCGATCCAACTAGCCAAGGAATACGAACACAACTATCGGCATACGGCCATCATCCATTCTCGCAACGTGCGCAACATGACCCGCATGGGGCGGCTGATGGACACCACTCTGTTCATCAAGAACGGCCCGTGTATGGCCGGATTGGGCTTGGGCGGTGAAGGATACTTGTCCTACAGCATTGCGACCCCGACCGGTGAGGGGGTGACGAACCCGTTGACCTTTACGCGAGTGCGCCGCTGCGTGATGGTTGATGACCTGCGGATTATTTGACGACCGATTTCCCCGTCGGGCTTGCGGCCTTGGCGGCTTGGAGGATCCTGGGATGCTCGTGGCGAGGATCATCGGCAACACGACGTCGACGGTAAAGCATCCGACGTTGGCCGGTTGGCGGTTGTTGGTCGCACAGCCGACGACCGCCGATGGCCGGGATGACGGGGATCCGATTGTTGTCCTGGACAATCTGGGGTGTGGCCGAGGCGATCTGGCGATGATCACCAGTGACGGAGCGTCGGTGCGAGCCATGGTCGGCTCCAAGCAATGCCCTGCTCGATGGGCAGTCATCGGGATTTTGGATCGATGAACGTGGACAGCGGACTGGTCGACCAAATCGTAGCCCGAGTGCTGGCGTCGTTGGAAGCCGACCGGACCGGTGCGATCAATGGGGCCGATCGAACGGATTCGACCGACCAGCCCCACGCTCTTCGGTTGAGCGAGCCGGTGATCACCGCGTCGATTTTGCAGGAACGGGCCGGAGACGCCCGCGAAATCGAGGTGCTTCCCAGGGCTGTTCTGACGCCATCCGCTCGCGACTGGCTGCAGTCCCGAGGGGTTCGGTGCCGGCGAGCGCGGGAATTCCCGGGACGGAGCCGCGCTGGTGCGGACACATCGGGCAGTTGGCTCTTGGTCGTGGTTGATGACACGCTAGCCGTCGAACGGACTGTTTCCGAATGGAGTTCCCAAGCAGGGGGAACCGTGATCGTCGATCGATGCTCAAACACGGAGCGGGCTGTCACGCGAGCGACGACTGCTCTGCTGGAGAAACGCGCCGGAAACGTCTTGGTTTTCGCAGACGAAGCCGAGAAGGCCGCGTGTTTGGCCAACCGGAACGAGAACGTGCGGGCGGCTGCGATCGCGGACCCCGCTCGCGTCGATGCGGTTGTGCGGTCGCTCCGGCCGAACCTGTGGATTTTTGCTCCGTCGGGACGCAGCTACTTCGAGCTGCGGGCGGCGTGCCGCAAACTGATGTTCGGAGGACGTTAGCCATGCGAATCATGGAAGTGATCGGCACGGTAACTCTGTCGCGGTGGCATCCGAGCCTGGACACAGCCGTCTGGCGCATCGCCGTACCGTTGTCCCAAGCGGGGCTGCGCGGCGACCGGACGGGACGAGGCGAGCCGGTGATCGTGTACGACGAATTGGGAGCGAACAATGGGGTGCGGATCGCTGTCAGCGAGGGTGCCGAAGCGGCCGCCCCTTTTCACCCCGATCGCAAACCTCTTGATGCTTACAACGCAGCCATCCTGGACGCGATCGAATTCAGATCATGAGACCCGGTGAGTGGGAATTATAGCCCCCTCTGGCCGGAAAAGCGGTTTTCGGAGGAATAGACAATGTCGAACCGGTGGAATTCGGGCATCCACGACCGTCAGTTGAAAGAACAGATTTGCGAGATCGGCCGGCGGATCTATGAGCGAGGGTTCGCGGCTGCGAACGACGGCAACATTTCGCTGCGAGTCGGAGAAAACGCCGTCCTTTGCACGCCGACGATGATCTGCAAAGGCTTTATGAGCCCCGAGGATATTTGCGCCGTCGACATGGACGGGAACCAGATTGCCGGCAAACGGAAACGCACCAGCGAGATTCTGCTCCACTTGACGATCATGAAGCACCGGCCGGATGTGAAAGCGGTCGTGCATTGTCATCCACCGCATGCAACGGCGTTCTCGATTGCCGGCGAGCCGATCCCGCAATGCGTGTTGCCCGAGGTGGAGATTTTCATGGGCGAAGTGCCGATCGCGCCATACGCGACGCCGGGGACACCGGAGTTCGCTGAGACGGTCCTTCCTTTTCTGAAGGCGACGAACACGATCATCCTGAAAAACCACGGTACGGTCAGCTTCGGGAAAGACGTGCAGGATGCCTATTGGAAAACGGAAATCCTGGATGCCTACTGCCGCATGCTTTTGCTGGCCAGACAACTAGGCCGGATCGATTACTTCACGGAGACAGAAACGCGCGAGCTGTTGGAACTGAAGCAGCGGCTCGGATTCGACGACCCGCGGTTTCATCTGGAGGACTGCGACCTGTGTGCCAACAACCTGCTGCGGGAAGGCTACCAGGAGAAGGCTCCGGAACCGACGGCGTTCCCTGCTCCGCCCTCTTATCCGTGTCGCCTGCGTTCGAACGGGCAAGCCGCGTCTGGTGACGCGGCATCCGAACCGGACATCGAACAGTTGGTGCAGGCCATCACGGATCAAGTGATGGACGCCCTGACGCAATCCGCCTGATGAGTTGAGTGGGAAAAGCCGGTTCGTGCCGTTCTGCCTCTGAATGGCGAAAAGACCAACGCCTTCGGCTCTGACTTCGATCGGAGACCCAAAACCGATGGAAAAATCGCTCGACCGAAAACTGCGTTCCATTCACGCTGATCCGTCAGGATCGAAAGAGTTCATCTTGGCCGATGCCAAAGATGCCGACATGGCTTTCGGAATCGGCGCACCGGGCAAATCGCCGGAACGGCATGATGGCGAGGTCCGGTTCAAGTCGCTGGCTGAGTATCGGGACCAGATTCGAGAGGTGATCCGTCAGGGCATCGTCGACATCGTTCTGATGTCGCCGAGCACCAGCGAGTTGCTCACGATCGAAGAGCGGCTGTTCGATGATTCGCCGGTCACGCCGGCCGCTCGGGCGAATGACACGACCGACATCCATCTTCCCCGCGGCGGGCGCTACCACGAGCATCCGTCCCGGCCTTTCCGCACGGCGTCGATCGACCACTTGCAGTGCGGGCATGTCGACTGTCGGCCGGAGGAACGGCGGCGGGGCGTCGACTTGGGCCTCTACTCGATCACTTTCAACAACCGGTTGGATTTCGATTTGGATACGCTCGAACGGTTTAAGGAGTTTCGTGAGGAAGCCGAGCGAAAGGGCTTTCGTTACTTCTTGGAAATTTTCGACCCGAACATGCCGGACGCGGTGGCGCCGGAGCTGACGCCCGGCTTCATCAACGATCTGATTGCTCGGACGCTGGCCGGCGTGACCCAGTCGGCCCGCCCGCTGTTCCTGAAGATGGTTTACCACGGCCCGCGTGCGATGGAGGAGCTGGTCAATTACGATCCGCACTTGGTCGTTGGGGTTTTGGGCGGAGCGGCCGGCACAACGCTCGATGCGTTCCAATTGCTCTACGAAGCCAAGAAGTACGGCGCCCGGGCGGCTTTGTTCGGCCGAAAGATCAACAACGCCGAACATCAGCTTGCGTTCATTCAGTTCTTGCGTTTGATCGCCGACGGCGAAATCGAGCCGGTGGAAGCCGTGAAAGCTTACCACGGCGTCTTGCAGGAACTAAAGATTCCGCCGCACCGCTCGCTGGAGGAAGACTTAACGTTTCAGACGGCGGTGATGAGCTACAGCGGCAGCGGCACGACGATCAGCCTGGGCCGCTCATCGACTTCCGACTCGTCGGGCCCGCCAGCAGGCAGCACCGCAGCTTCGGGCGAGGAAAAAGCCAGTCCGACCGGAATGCCAACCGCGGCGGCGTCCGGTCCCGCCGTTCGTTCCCCTTCTGTGACTCAGCGCAGGGACGGAACGCCCGACTTCGCTCGCATGAGCCCCGAAGAGCGCCTCCAATACCACCGCGACCGTCTCAACCGTATGTTCGGCGGATGACTTGAGCGGCACAAACCGGCATGCGAGGGCGTTGGCGTTGCGGCCCGGGGCGCCTCTCTTTGCGTCATGTCCCTCATTCTGCCCGTCTTTTCGGATGGATTCACACGCACGCGAGGGATAAAATGTCGGTATGAAACCGATGGTCTACGTCGAGACGACCGTGCCGTCCTTTTACTGTAGCTCTCGTTCAGAACTCCTGCCGCAAGTACGGCGGACTCGTGAATGGTGGGACTCGGAACGGCATGAGTATGAGTGTTACGTATCAGCGGTCGTATTGGATGAGCTCAGCGCCGGGGACTATCCCTCGAAATCAGCCTGTTTGGATCTGGTTCGCGAGCTCCCTCTGTTAGAGATTACCGAAAAGGTCATCGAAATTGCCGAGGTCTACCAGCGAGAAAGGCTTATGCCATTGCCGCCGGTTCGCGATGCGTTGCATCTGGCACTGGCGTCCTATTATTGCATGGACTATTTGCTGACATGGAATTGCCAACACTTGGCAAACGCGAACAAGTTCCGGCACTTGGAGGTCCTGAACACTCGATTGGGCTTAGACGTGCCCTTGCTTGTCACACCGGATTTGCTCCGGCCGGTACGTGAGCCAGAGGAAGAGCAATGAACTCAGAAGACACGATTGTCCGAGAGATTCGGCAGCGAAGCCTTGAGATCAGCGCTCGCTTCGGCCACGATTTGAGGCGTTACTTCCGCCATCTTCAGCAGGTTCAGTCACGGCATGCGGACCGCGTGGTGGGTCAGCTTCGCGTGGTCAAGACAGACACTCGCAAATAGCCATCGGCAGATGTTGCACCGCCAGGAGCGGTCGCGTTTCCATTTGAAGCGTCTCTTTCTGCTGTTCCAGCAGGCACAAGGCTCTTGCAGGTCTAGGCCAAGGTATCCGCTTTGTTCTTGTGCGCCCGGAAGTGTTGTGACAACGCACACGCAGGATGGTATACTAGCGTTTGCGGTCTTGGGGGGATGGGACCTGCGAACTGTTTTGCCAAATGCGGGTTGGCAGTAGCAAAAGAGAACGGATGGCAGCTTTGTGAATGCGACGAGGATGCGCGTGGCCAGCACGCCGATACGAATGGCCTTGGCCGGATCGATGGCAATCGCGGCGGCGTTCGGCACAGTTGATGCGGCCGACCAGGCGGTTCCCGCGCCCAAGAATCGGCCCGCGCAGGCAGCACCCCCCAAAAAAGCGGGCGTCCCGCCGAACAAGCCGGCTGTTCAAGCCAAGAAACCGGTTGCGCGGCCCAATCCTCTGCAAAATATGCTGAAGCAGCTTTTTGGACGCCGTCCGCGAGTGCCGCGTGGACGTTCCGAAACACGTCAAGAACAGGAGGCTGCGGAAGGCACCGAGCGGGATGCCATCGACTACTGCGCTCCTCACGATAAGACGGCGGGCGCGCGTTTTCGCCGGGCGCGGTCTTTGATCGAGCAACACAAATGGCGAGACGCTCATCAACTGCTACAGACCCTATTGGCCCGCTCGGAAGACAGCCTTTTCTTTTCGGACGAGGGCCGTTGGCAGTCGATTCGTCTGGAAGCGTTGCGGCTGCTCGAGCGTTTTCCTGCGGACGTACAGCAACTCCTTCGGGCGGCTCAGGGGGCGGCCGCTCGGCGCTCGCTGGAAGAAGCCGAACGCTCCGGACGGCTTCGGTCTTTGGCCGAAGTGGCGTTGCGGTACTTCAACACACGGGCCGGACGCACGGCGGCTGACCGCCTCGCCACACTGCATCTGGATCGCGGAGAGTTCGTGGCGGCGGCCTTCTGGTTCGAGCGGCTGCTGGATGCTCGAACGGCTGCGTTCGACGTCGACACACAGCCGGTCAAGGCGGCTCTTGCCTTCTTTGGGGCTGGTCGGCCGGAGTTGGCGCGGCGTGTGATCGACCGCCTGAGTTCGCGGCACGAAAGCGCCTCGGTTCAACTTGGCACAGGGCGGATTTCGGTCACAGAGTCCTCACTGCGGCGACTTCTGCCGGAACAAAAACACCAGCCGGTTTTGGACGAGTGGCCCTACGCCGGCGGGCTTCCGAGCCGTGCGGCCGTGGGACGAGCGGGGCGCCCTTTGTTACGACCTCGATGGTCTCACAAGTTGACCCAATTGGCCGCTTTGCACGAACGGCTCCGCGCTTTGCTGACCGATCTGAACGATGCCGGACATCTTCTCGTCCCGGCTTTGGTGCCTGTGAGCGTCGGTGGGAAAATCGTATATCGCGACCTGCGGGGCTTGCAGGTCCTCGACGCTCAGACGGGTCGATCGATCTGGGCCCGTCCCGAGACCTTTTCTCCCGAGCGAACGTTGGCTCAGCAGCAGAGCATTTCCGGGTCGTCATCGAGGATCGGCTTTCAGCCGTTCGCGCAGCGCGTCTCGTCGATACGCACCAACGCGGTGACCGGCGGATTGAGTGGGCTGCTGTTTAGAAATTCGTCTTACGGCCTCGTGAGCAGCGACGGGCGGCGGGTATTTGTCAGCCAGGATCGCGACTTGCTATCGGCGACCGGATCGCGAGTGATGGCTTTCGGCCGCGTTTTGCGGTCTTCGGGAGGCCGTTCGGCGATCAACAAGCTGCTAGCGTACGACTTGGATTCCGGTGAGCTGATCTGGGAGGCGGGCGGATCCGCAACGAGGGGCCCCACCGGATTGCCGCTGAAGGGTGTTTTTCTCCTCGGTCCGCCCTTGCCGGTTGGGAACCGTCTTTACGTGGCTGGAGAAAAAGAGGGCGACATCCGGCTGTACGCATTGGACCCGGCCACGGGGACCGTGCGGTGGTCACAACTGATCGCGTTGACGGACGCCGATCCGCGCCGCGACATTCGCCGACGCTGGGTCCCAATCCGATTGGCGGCGGCCGGTGGCCTGGTGATCTGCCCGACGGGCGTCGGCTGGCTGGTCGCTGTCGAGCCGACCAGCCGCTCGATCCTTTGGGCTTGCCGCTACTCGCCTCGCTCGCAGCGAGCCGGGCTGTCTCCTCAGCGGCCGAAGGCATTCGTCTCCGGCTCGGGGAGGCCTCTTTCCTGGATCGCCCCAGTGCCGCGGATCGTCGGCAATCGCGTGGTGTTCGCTCCGGTCGAATCCGATGGGATCGAATGCCTGGACCTCGCGACGGGCAAGCGACATTGGCGCCAGCCGAAAGGGTCATTGCTTTTCGTTGCCGGCGTGCTCCGGGATCGCATTCTGCTCGTGAGCCGCGACCGAGTGACGGCTCTGCGCTTGGACGACGGGAAGACGCTTTGGAGCACGTCGCTTCCGGATGGCCATCTCCCGAGCGGCCGATCCGTGCTGCTGGAAGATCGATTGCTACTGCCTGTCGCTGGTCAGGAGCTCTGGACCATCCAGACCGACGACGGACACGTGATCGCTCGTGACACGTTGATCAGCCGCCGCCATTGGTTGGGCAACTTGGTCTTGCATCGCGGGTCTCTGATTTCGTTGGGGCCGCTCGGTGTCGCTTGCTTCGAACAGCGGGATGCAGTCGAGCAGCGTGTCGCGGAACGGCTCGCTGCAAATCCCCACGACGCCGCTGCGCGCATCGATCGGGCGGAGATCGCCTTGCTGGATGACGACCCGGAAACGGCTTGGCAATCGCTGAGGCCGATTGCAGCCGATGCCGTACCTGCCGAGTTACAGACTCGTTATCGCCTCGCGCTCCGTTCCAGCCTGCTACGGATTCTGCGTTCGGACACCGTCCCACGCGAAGAAGAAATGCGGCGATTGAAACGCCTGCTGGAGGAAGAAGGTGATCCGTTCTCTTGGCAGCGGCTTTCGGCGGAACGGCTGGAGCGTCAAGGGCGGTTCCGCGAGGCTTGGCAGGCGTATCGCGCCATGGCTGAAGAAGCGGCCCCTCGTTGGCTCCAGCGATGGGATCAGCCTCAGGTCCGGGTTCGTCGGGACCGGTGGCTGCGAGGCAAATTGCAGGATGTGTGGCTGCGGCTGCCGTCGGAGCAGCAGGAGAAGATTGCGGATCACCTACGGGCCGAGGCGGCTGCACTCGCTGATGCCGGCTTGGCCGCGCAGCGACGATGGCAGGCGCTTTT
>JAADHY010000768.1 GCA_013151585.1 Planctomycetota bacterium | reverse complement strand
AGGGTCGCGTGAGCCCGCGGTCCCAGCTGAACCGAAGCCGCTCCCACGGCATCGGACGTCTGCAACCGGTGCCGACCCCGGACCGTCCGACCGCAGTCCGAACAGCGGCCCCTCTGAATCCGGAACTCCCGCCAGATCGGACGCACCTCCGGAAGCTCTTGTTGGTACTGGACCTGTTCCCCGGTCCGTTCGATCCGACGGCCGCCGCAGTGAGGACAACACGACGGCAAGGGAACCGCGTAACGCTCGTCGATCTGGTCCGAGGACGGCGGGGGCAAACACGCCTGACGCCCGTACGCCGGACCGGGCTTGCGACCCGGCTTCTTGCGGGAACCCCGCTTCGGGGGTTTGGCAAACGGAGCCGCTTGGCGCTTGCCCGCTCGGCGAGCTTCCTCCAAACGGGCCCGAAGACGTTCGTTCTCCTCTTTCAAACGCCGGTTCTCTTTCTCCGTCCGCTCCAGCTTCTTGGACAAACGGGCTATTTCCTTTCGCAGGGCGGCATTCTCGTGACGCAACCGGGCGATTTCTTCGTCCCGCTGGCGGAGCTCCTCTCGAAGACGAGCGTTTTCCGTCTCCAGCCGCTGGCACCGCGCGACCAAACCCTCGCACCGCTGCTCCAGGGCTTCCAACCGCCGGAGCAGGGCTGTGTTGGTTTGCTCCAGCTGCGTGTTCCTTCGCTCCAGCTGCTGCAGGCGTTCGACCAGCACCGCGTTGGCCTGCTCCCGCTGCTGCAGCCGCTCCCGCCGTGGCCCGGGCGAGAGCGCTCCACGCGAAGTCGCGGTCTCCGAACTGGCCGCAGACCGGTCGCCGACTCGGCCTTCACCCGACTGATCCCGTCTTGTCCGCCCGACCTCCGTGTCCATGACGGGCGAAATCTACTCATTTCCGCCCAACCGGCCAACATCAGATCGCCCGACGACGGTAAACAGGTACTCCCCAGTTATGGAAACGCTCCCGAGTCGTCATGAAGATTTCGCCATCCTGTGAAACGACAATACCGACGAGTGGCGTTCTCGGTCCGTTCCCACCATCGTTACAGCAGAGATACCGAGCAGTACTCCGACGACCGCCGCAGCTATTGAAATAGGTGTTCCACGCCAGGATTTGTCCCTTCGGTGTGATCAGCGTAGCGCCGTCTTGCCGCAAATACTGAATTAGGACAGGCAACGCCATTTCGGCAATATCCGGCGGCCGACTGCCGGTAGTGCATGGTTGGTCGCAGTGGCTAATAAACCGTGATGGGTCGTCCTTTTCTTTTTGCACGTCGGAGGAAAACCACTCTGGAGGACTCAAGTAGACGGCACCACCCGATCGCATTTCCGAAAGCTCCACAGCAGCCAGGACGAGTCGCCTGTACATTTCTTGAAACCAGGTTTCGTTCACGTCGCCCGGCTCCATTAACCCCCGCTCTGTGAGTTCGCCGATCACGAGTGTGCGCAGTTCTTTCGCCGACCGACAGGCCATCGCCTGCGTCTTGCGCAAACGTAAGAAGTGCGCCGTCAGGCCCTCCTGGCCATGGTACACGCGAATGGCGCGCGCCGGTTTTAACCAAACGATCGTCGCCCATCGCAGCTCGGCCTTCGACGATAGTTCCCTTGCAAGGGCCTCGTAGATCTCAGAGGGCGATGAGTGCGTCGTGGTATTGGATTGTGGAACCATTATGTCACACAATTCCAACTTCTGCTGCTTCCCAGCTTGGTTCTCCTCGAGGATTCCCAAGACACAGATCGGGAGAAAGGTCCCACCAGAAAAATGAGTTGACAGTTCAACGCAACGCTCAGGCCACGCTATATCCTCGGATGGGCCTTCTGGTTCGCCAAACATCCGCCTCAATTCCTTCCCATCGACAGGCGAAGGGTGCGGGCAGAGCCATACCTTGCTTTGCGATGCAGTCCCAATTCCCTGAAAGACGCTTTTCGTGCTTGCTTTCAGCAAAAGCAGGGCCATCGAGACCTCCTTGGCCTCAATCTCACTTCCTGAAAGCGGAAAGAGCCACGTGACGAGCCCATCCGCTGTGAACGGCCACGGAACCGAAGGGACGCCACGTCCGTGATTATTGGTGTCTACTCCGAGCGCCTTCACAAGCAGACTCGTGACCCTTTGTCTTTCCTCCGCGGCGGGGCCGGGCGGCTTCGGTGAGTCCTGCGTAGATAACATCACGGCCTGTTTCAATAAAGTTCCCTCTGCATCACTCTTCAATAGAGCTTGATGTTCATCACTCTTTTTGGTTATTGCTGGTTCAAACTCTTCAAGTGCTTTGTTGGGGTAAAGCCCGGGCTGAGTACTATGCTTCGGTAGGTACCTGCCTTTCGACGCCTCGCCCGGCTGACCTTCACCAATTGTAGCCTCCCCTGATGTCGTCTCAGACTCCTGTTCTTCGCTCCGGCCGAAAGCCTCGCGCCGGCTTAGCGCATGCCGCAGCTGCCGAAGTTCCGGGACGGTCGTCGCGCCGGTGGCCTTCTTCTCTCGGATACGCCTCATCAGATCGGCGATTTCCTTGTCAAGTCGTTGTTTTTCGTCGCACATCTCAAGCCTCTGTGCACGCCGCCTTTTGTCCGGAGGAGCATAAGCACCGTGTACACTGCTCGAACGGCCTACCCCATTTGCTGCCTCAGGGCCTCGGCCAACTCCTCCACTTCGCTCTTCGGTACTGGTATTGACTCCAACAGCTTGTTGATTGTCTCCTGGAAAAACACCGGCGTAACGACGCTATTGATAGAATCCGGTTCTACGCATAGCGCGCGATAGTCGCCGGGATCAGCCATCACGAAAGAAGCAAGCATCTTGCCGATACGATGTGTCTGGCGAATAGCTTCATGCTCCCGTTCCGCTGCAAGAGTGGCATGTCGGAAAGCCGCATGTCCTGCCTCCAGATGGCTGGCGAACTCGCCTACAACATACCACGACCTTTGCACGCAATACAGACCAAGCTGTTTGCTGTAAGAATTGGATAGTTCACGTCGTGACGCAAAAGCCACAGAGGCGCTTGGGGGGAGCCACAGCGCGTCGAACCAATCACACGTGACAAACTGGTCCAAGAAGAATCCTGCAGTCCAGTCATAGTCGGAGCCTTCGACTAGGCACGCAAGGGTGCAGCTTTCAAAGATGTTTTTTAGAGACGCTGCGATTGTTTCGAGCGACTTGACTGTCAGCTCGTGGCGTGCTCTGACGAATCTTAAGAGCTGTTCGGCCATGTCGCGTAGACGGCCCCACTGAGCGGACTCCGTTGGGGTTTGATATGGTCGGAGATCTTCAAGGTACTCGGCAGCCAGCATGCGTTCTGCCCTACTATGCTCGATGAGCTCTTCAGCGGTGATGGACGAGTTCAAGGCGTGGATGTGGTCGATACCTGTCCCAGTATCTTTCAAGGCGAGGTTCAACGGACTTGGATAGAACCCGAATTCCTTCATGCGGGCTAGCCCACGATCCAGATAGAACCTAACGCAATATGGACAAAAGCACGTAATCTCAATCATGTTCGCTCTGGCGCCCATTGGCCAGAGGTCCTGACAGGGCAGCACCAAGCCAGCGCAGCCTTCGGTGATGACCGTTCGGAGTTCTTTTGCCAACAGTTCAATGAGCTCTTGGGTTCCCGGTGCATTGATGCAACACTGCCGCGATGAGTCTCCTCGCGAGTCGATGATGTGAGTTGCGTTGGAGGCTGCAAAAGGCATCGAGGGGTTGAAGCAGAGCCAGAGGCCCAAGCTCTGTTTGCCGCAAAAATCGGCAAGTTGGCGCAAATGCAGACAAGCGTCCGCATGATCGGTGCGAGGGTACAGCTTACTCGCGAAGTTCGGTCCCGCGGCGGAAAAAACATCAAACACAATGCCGGACGGAGTCTCTCCCGTGTGGCGCTGGTATATGTCAAGAAGGTCCTTGAGTCTGTAGTGCTCAAAGAGCAATGGAGTTGGAATGTGCATCAAGTAGTCCATGGGTAAGCTCCTCGGGAAACCAACAGCGATGGTGGACAAGCCGCGTCTGAACGGTCTTCGTTCAGCTCGGGCGGGCTGATTTTTGGGATTATACTATGTCACCGCACTACAAACCAACAGTCAATCTCGACGCGGCAACCGCGGCTGCCGGGGCGGAAGGCGTCGGTTTGGCGGCCTTTGAGAGCGCTGATGTCAAAGTTTACAAGATGGACCTTCCGGCCGGAAAAGGCAGCGCTGGCTGTTAGCATTCGAAGCATTTCGTCGGGAGTTGAGCGGATCGCGCCGAAGCGAATAACCACATTTGCTTCAGGAGCCAAAATGTGGCCGAACACACGCCACATGTCAGCGATGAAGAGCCAATACTTGTCGGCGTCGCTGTGGCGGTCGTCGCGGGAAATCCGACGAGTCGTGGCATAGGGGGGGCCCCCCAGAAACCAGAGACGCAGCCATTGGTCCTCTTCGAAGTTAGTCACGTCGAAATAAGGCGGCGACGTAACCACGCAACGGATGGGTGGAAAGCCACGCAGCACACTCGGGAGCTCGCGCATGTCGAGTTCGTGGATGACCGCTCGTCCTTGAACCGGCTCGCTTTCGTACCGGAATTCAGCCATACGGCGGATGTGGTCGAACACATCGCGGTGTGGTGGTCTGAAACCGCGTTCCCGCCAGAAACGAACGGAATAGGCTGGTTTGGTACTGATCGTGTGTGGCATGTGAGTACTCAGATACATCGACGATCGGTTGCTTTCGCCGTGCAGAGAGCCCAAGATCAAAGCGGCGATCATGCAATCGGTCTTGGACCGCCTCCACCTCAGACGCCCGCGCAGGTAGAGCAACTGGCGCAATGTAGCCGGCTCATAGGCATAGCGGAAAAACTTGGGGAGCTGGCGTCGCTGGGATTCCCAGTCTTTGGGACGGAACTCGGCTTCGAGCATTGTGACGCGCCGACGAATGGCGGCCAGCGTGGGCGGATTGGTCTTAGACTGGGACACACACCAGGCCACCGGATTGATGTCGCAGCCGATGGCCTCCCGCCCCATGAGGATTGCTTGGAACGGCGTCGTGCCCCGTCCGCAGAACGGGTCGAGGACGACGTCGCCCGGCTTGGTCAGCCGGTCGATCCATGTTTCAGCAAAATGTTCCGGAAACATGGCGAAATAGGGACAGAGGGCGTGGAAGCGGTGGCGTTTGGGAGTCGGTCCGGCGGAACTTTTGCGCTCCTCGCGCGGGGAGACCCTCGGTCGGCTGTGCGGCAGGGTCGGGAGCCCCGCGTCGAACGCAGACTGGGCCGGCCGAACGGGGAGACTCGCGCCGAATCGGGAGGCGGTGGGGTCAGGCTGGAAAGCCTGACCTACGGTGTGCTGTAGTTTGCTGCTAGCATTCATATGACTGCCCGCAAGCGGTTCACCACATGCATGGTCCAGTTTCGCCGCTGGTCACGTTCCTCGTCCTCTTCGTTTCCGACCAATGCGGTGATTCGACAACGGTCGAAGATGATGCCGCCGTCAATTGCCGCTGTCCGCCAGTCACGATCTTCGATACAGCGAGGGACGAAGAACATTCGCACCGGCTCAGGATAGAACCCCTCGACAAGCCACTTATCGCGAAAGTTGCGTGGCTGGAGTTCCGTCAGCTTTTCGCGGCTCCAGTCGCGGCCAACGCCACACTGACCGAACAGAATCAGTTGGCTCGAGTGGCCGTCGGCGAACGGTCTCCATACCACAACGTCGAGATGCGAGTCTTTCTCGCGCTTGATTCTTGGGTCGTCAAGTCTGACGCGACCGGCGTTCATCGCTTCACACAGCCTGCGCAAGGCGTCGACAAAGTTTGTGCCGTCGGGACGTGGAAAACCGAAGCAGTATGACTGCGCCTGATTGACTTCGCCACCAAGGTAATTCTTCGCTGCCAAGGCCGACAGGTGCTCAAACAGTCGTTCCGGGAACGTCCCTTCGGGACCGGCTCGTAAGCCGAACTGCTTCAATAGCAACTGGAAAATGTAAGGGGAATTGTCCCAGTCGTGCCGCAGAACGATCGATCGTGCCGTCACGTTGAAGGGATAGAAGCCGCTGTCCCCGCCGCACGCCTTATGTCGCCGCTCGATCTCGGCCCAAGCGTCAGTGGCAACCTGTTCGCTTTGCTCTCCGCCCGGATCAAGGCGATCAAGTTCATTCGGCTCTTCGCCCATGGCATCTGTTGAGCCGGTCATGTGAATCTGCCGGGCGAACTCCATGAATGAACTGGCTCCATCTTGCGATTGCACCGCTTCCAATTCGATCCAATCGGCCAGCTCGACGCGATCGTCGTTGGCGGCTGGTACGGGGATAGCCAGGCTCATTTCCGTCTTGTCCCTCTGCCTCGCTTGCGGCTCGCCGAGCGGTTCTCTTCCATGGCATCCAACAGTTTTCCAGCCAGCCTGTAGATGTCTTCGGCTAGCTCGAAGGTGTCGCTTTTGCCGTCGTCGCCGGTGACGCACGTGCCATGGGCTTTGCTCAGGTGGACCTTGGCCTGGATGAGGGCTTCGCGGAAAATGGCTTCGTCTCCCTTGGCGGCCTCGACGGCAACTTCCAGCGGCAGACCGGCCCGCAAGGCGTCGATACCGCGATCATCTTGCAAGGCTTCTTCAAGCCGTCGCAGATCGGGATTCTGGGTGCGCACGAGGGGCTTTCGGTTGGTGGATTCGCTGCCGTAGAGCCAGATGCAGACTTCTCCCAGGTTCTTCACCCGCGATTTTGGCACCGGGTTCTTCTTGTAGCTGGTCGCTTCCTTAATCCCAAGGAACCTTTGAAAGCCGGGATAGTCCAAAGCGGTGTAGAGATGCGAAAATGCGAACCGTCTATTCCAACGGTCCTCAAGGTCGAACACCTGTGCCTGCTGTGCCTGCTCCAGCGCTTTCAGACCGCGATACAGACGCTTCACGGTCGAGTGGCGATCACCGATCTGGCTGGCGATCTCTTCCAGCGGAATCCGTTCTTCGTCGTGAAGCCGCGCTACATAGACTGCCTTGCTGTACGCATCCCAAGGGCGGGGGCCATTGACGTGCTTGAATCCGATGTATTGCCAGGCATCCAGGCGGGTGGTGATACCGACGGGAAGTTCTCGCAAATGGTCGCGGAGTTCCTGCGAGATTTCCGGCAGCGACGTCGCACCGACAGCTGTGCGCAAGTTTCTGTCCAGCAAGAGACGCACCGCAGCCAGCCGTCGATTCCCTTCGATGACTGTGAACCGGCCGTTGTCGGCCTCGACCGCAAAAAGGGGTTCGTGCTGGAAGAATCGCCCCGCGGCGATGATCGACATGGCAATCTCATCGACGGCCATCTCGCGCCAGAGAACGCGAAGCATGTCCTCCTCAGTGGCCATATCCTCCTGGCGAATCCCCCACAGGCGCGGATTGCGACGGTCGAAATCCAGCTTCTCGACCGGGATCATTCGGATTTCTGTCTCAGCGAGTGATTTTTTCGTCGTTTTTTTCTTGCCCATGCCGATTTGGCCTCCCACCGATCCGCACGGCCGACCGCTGTGGACGCTGCGAGGATGTTGCTCACTTCCGATCCGATACAAACTAAAACGCGAACTTCATTCCATTACGGGATGCGTCATGCATTCTCTCCATATAAATAAATAATTCTATGTTCACGACTCCTTAAACTACGATGTCCACAAAGGGCCGGTCAAAAGCGTGTCAATGCGAGAGTTCGGCATTCGACTCCCGATCACACTCATAGCATTGACTCACTGGCCTCCTCTGAAACCAACCATCCCAACCAGTCCACCAGCCGCGCGCACGGGAATGCGCCGAGACACCAAATCAAGCATATCGGTGTTGGGTGGCGGACGCAAGCTGCTGGAGCGCATGGCGCCGGAATGGGTGTGGCCAGATTTTTTGGCGGGGTTAAGTGGAAGCGAGTCTTTGACTTGCCCAGTAACGTTGCCATGGGTCGTTGTCCATCAGGCAGGTCAGCGCCGCAACGGCTTCGGCATTGCGTATATCCCAACGTCGGCCACGACCTTTCAAACGACTCGTCGTCGTTTTGCAACGCGACTCCGTCGGACCGCTCCCAATCTGCCAACCTCGCGACCGAAACTCCGGGTAGTTGATCATCTCCGATCGCTCCGCCACATAGTTCAACAACCGATTCGCCGCCTTCCGCTTCTTCCCCCGAAGACCCGAGCGCCAGGACAACAACGCCTCCCAACCCGCCTCGTAACCTACAGTCCGAAACGTCTCCATCAACTCATCCGCCCACGCACGGCCGGCCTCACTCTCCGGCCCAAACACCCGGCGACGCGCCTTGTGCACATTCTCGCTCAAGTGGTAATAATCCAAACCCAAGCCGTCCAAACGCAACGTCGGCATCTCTTCGATCAGACGATCCCGAATCCAAGACGCCCCGTCCACGTTCGCAATCTTTTCTCCCGCCGACGAAAATCCCACTCGTTCCGCCTCCCGACGAATCACCGAACCCACCCGAAGACGAGACCGAGCCGAAAACACTTCGTGCCAACGGGATCCCGTTTCATCGTAAAACGTGATGACCTTGAACTCCTTGTACGACTCCTGCGCCCCACGACGACGCGGCGATAACGGACGATGCCTGCCCCCACGTTCCCGTCGCTTCTGAACCACCTGCTCCCGACGCTTCTTCTTCTCCGATTCCGTCACCACAGGAACCAAAACACCGTCCACGCCCAAATACACACGCGTCGTCGCCCCCCCTCCTCCCCTCGCACACGGCACGCCGACGCCGCCAACGACGGACGAACCGCATCCCTTCGCTGAGCCCCCTGGACCCGCTCGCCTTCCCGAAGAACCAATTGCCGAATCTGTTCTCGACTCAGGCGAAACTGCGCCGTCCGTTCCAGATTCGATGCGGTCCGCGCAAAACTGCTCGCGTCGTTGTTCAACCGGCAGACCATCTCTCGCACACCCGGACTCACCGAGGACGGCACGCCGTCGATCACCGCGTCCGCGGGAACGACACTCCCTTGGTCCGGAGAATGCCACCATCGACGCACCACCTGCACCCGACCCGCCACCGTCCACACACGGCGGCCCTGACGCCCATTATTCCGAAAGCGACGACGGACCGGCTTCTTTTCCACCGGATCCACCACCGTCTCCTCCGGAGGGGGAAAAAGACGCCTCGGCGGCGTCGATCTTCTGCTGCAAAAGCGCCTCGTAGGCGGATCGGCCAAATTCCAGAATAAACTCCCGAGCCCGTTCTTCGCTATCGGCGATCAGGCGGCCGGGAGCCGCTTCATTGACGGCCTCCACCATCCGTTCGGCAAACTCATCCACGTGGGCATGCAAAAAGGTTTTCAACTCGTCCGCAGAAATTCGGGGCCATCCCTCCATGACGCGACCTTTCTTTTTTCAACAGGAACTCTTTCTCCGAAACGCCCTGCAGCGAACACCGCTGCTCCACGGCACAGCATCTTACCTAACTTGCCTAGATCGCGCCAGTCAAGATTGCCATACCCTCCGAAGGCATGTAACCTCTGAGCCGCCCACCGAACCTCGCGCTGAAGCCGCTCTTCGTCTTTCTCCAGAAGCACAAACCGGGCGAGGCTTTCCCCTGGTGAAGGATTCCACGTGCCTGGAGCAAGCTCGGCGGCCTACGATGGAGCCTGTCGTTCTGATCCGTACGCAGTGCATTGCTCGCCGCTGGCATGACTCCATCGGAAGGACAAGCAGAGAGGGTGCGTGAGTGTCCGGGACGGAGCAGGACTTACCGTCCCGCGGGGCGGACCAGTGAGCGGTCAAGCGGCCCCCGCGTTCAATACGTCTCTTTTCGACTTTTTTCGACTTCTTCGGGCCGTCTGCAACCAGAGCCTGCCGCAGCTTCTCGTCCATATCAGTTTTATCGTCTGACCGGACTATCCCGCCGTACCTCTGCCGACGAAACCCTTGAGCCCGGCGGGGGCATTGCGCCTCGGCGGGGCCGCCGGAACGCAACGGGAATGGTGTCAGGCCGCGGGCGATGGACGTGGACGCCGTCCAATACTGGATTCTGGCTTTTGGCATTTTCGTTTGGGCCGTCCGGGTCGCCGTCCTGCTCGGGAAGATTCTCAACTCGCTGGACGTGATCAAGGAGGCGATCGAGGACGCGGCGGCGCGCATGCGCCGGCTGGAGGAACGTCAGGAGAACCACGAGCGTCGGATCATGCTGCTGGAGCGGCTATGTCCGGTCTCACACGATCCAAGCTAAAGCCACGATGGGACTTGCGCCGGGCCCCGGCCTGCGCTTTGGCCCGGGCGGCGCGGCTCGCCTACCGGAGCGAGTCGTGGATCCGGGCCGTCACGACGCTGTGGGGCTTCCGGGAGGTGCGCGTCTTCGCCAGCCCCTTGAGTTTCGCCTACTTGGCCTGGCGGGAGGACGCGGCCGTCGTGGCCTTTCGCGGAACGAAGCCGGCCAAGCTGCAGGACTGGCTGACGGACGCCTGGGCCGTGCCGGAGCCCACGCCGTGGGGCGTGGGAGCCGTGCACAGGGGATTTCACCGATCGTTCCGCACGGTCTGGCCGCAAGTCGCCGAGGCCGTCATTCCCCTCGACGTTCCGCTGTACCTGACCGGCCACAGCAAGGGCGCGGCCGAGGCCACGATTTGCGCCCGGTACCTGGTGGAACGCGGTCATCCGGTTGCGGCCGTCTACACGTACGGCAGCCCGCGCGTGGGCGATGTCGCGTTCGCGCGCGACTACGAATTGCACCTGGGGGACCGGACCTTCCGGTTCCGGAACAACAACGACGTGGTGACACGGGTGCCGCTGGCTCTGCCTGGGTGGCTGGGTCGGCTCGTGCGCCGGGCGCTGAAGCTGCCGTTGATTCCCGGCGGCTACCGGCACGTGGGGCGGCTCCGCTACTTCGACGCGGAGGGCCGCTTGCACACCCGCATCTCGGCCTGGTTTCGGTTGCTCGATGCGATCGACGGGCGGCTGAAGGACCTCGGCCGGCTCGGCCCGGACGGGATCAACGACCACGGCATCGACCAATACGTGCGGCTTTGCAAGAGGAGCTGTCAGTGAAAGGACCGGCCAAGGCTGCAGCGATCGGGCTGGCGACGGGCGTGCTTCTGGCCGCCGCCGGCCTGCGTGCCGACGAGCGGGACGCGGTCGTCAAGGTGCTGGCCCAGCGGGGGCGGCGGACGGCCGTGGGCACGGGGGTGATCGTCACGGCCGACGGGTACGTGCTGACGGCCGAGCACGTGGCCTCTCAGGGCGAACCGGGTGTGGTTTACCGGGACCGGGAGCTGCCGGCCGCGATCGTCTACGACCCGCCGAAGAACGGTCGGGATGAGGCCCTGCTGTTGAAGATTCAGGACGACGGACCTTTTGCGTACGTGCCGGTGGCGAGCGTTCCGCCGAAGGCCGGAGACCGCGTCCGGTCGTACGGGTTCCCGATCGGGGCGGAGCTGAGCATCAACGAGGGCGTGGTCACGAAGGTCGACGAGCACTG
>JAADHY010000410.1 GCA_013151585.1 Planctomycetota bacterium | reverse complement strand
GCCGGCGCCGTTGACGGGCGCATCGACGGCCGCTGGGGATTCCATACGGCGTTGCAGGACCAACCGTGGTGGCAAGTCGATCTGGGGAAAGTCAAGGCGCTTGACCGAGTCGTCCTCTACAACCGCTGCGATCGCGGCGTTGCCGCCCGCGCCGCTCGCGTTCAAGTGCTCGTTTCGCTGGACGGAAAAAACTTCAAGCGTGTCTATCAACACGACGGAACTGTCTTTTACGGGTACACCGACAGCAAGCCGCTGGTCGTGCATCTGGAGGGCCGGACGGCACGATTTCTCCGCCTGCAACTGCCTGAAAAGTCATACTTCCATTTGGACGAAGTGCAGGTTTACGCCACCGAAGCTCCCGAAGTGAACATCGCCTTGGGCCGGCCAGCTACTCAAAGCAGCACCAGCCAATGGTCTGCCCCGGCAAAACCTTTGCCGGATAAGTTGCCTGCTCGTTCGATTCGTGCTCGTGCGGGCTCCACGCTACCCACCGAGTATCCGGTCGAACGGATCATCCAGCAGGGGGTGAGGTTGGCGGCCAGCCTGCGGCGGATGGGAGTCGATGTCGCGGAACATGAAAGCGCGTTAAGGCACGTCGCGCAAAGATGGGCAGAGCTCGACCTCGACAAGCCGGCCGATGCCGACACGCAGCGGCGGCTGTACCTTCGGGCCCGATGGACGATCCGGCGGCTGGCGATGTCCAACCCGTTGCTGGATTTCGACGAGATTCTGTTCGTCAAGCGGGCGCCGACGCTGTTCCCGCACATGAGCGATCAATACTACGGCTGGTGGTCCCGCGGAGGCGGTGGTCTTTACATTCTCTCTGGCTTCAAGGGGGATCGGCCACAGGTGCGATGCCTCACCGAAGGTTGGCCGGAGGGCAATTTCTTGCGGCCCGACCTTTCCTACGACGGCAAGCGCGTGCTGTTCGCTTACTGCCGCTACTACCCGTGGGTTGCCGACGTGAAAGACAAGACCGACAAGGAGAATCTTCCGGAAGACGCCTTCTACCACATCTTCGAGATGAAACTGGACGGCACCGGTGTGCGGCAGCTCACCCGCGGCCGTTACGACGATTTCGACGCCCGGTACCTGCCCGACGGAGACATCATCTTTCTGTCAACGCGAAAGAGCACCGCGCTGCAAGTCAGCCGGGGCGCAGTCGCCGCGACCTGCCAAGCGACTCAGCGAGACAGCTACGTGCGCTGCGGCGGCGACAACCACCGGCCGGTGGCTGTTTTCACGCTGCATCGGATGGAGCCGGATGGCAGTCGAATTCGGCCGATCTCTGCATTTGAGAATTTCGAATGGACCCCGAGCGTCGCGAACGACGGCCGCGTCCTTTACGCTCGCTGGGACTACATCGACCGCTTCAACGGGCCGTTTATCAGTCTGTGGTCCATGCTGCCGGACGGCCGGGCAGCTCGGCTGGTCTACGGCAATTACACCAAGCGGCCGCAATGCGTTTTCGAAGCACGGCCGGTTCCCGGTTCCAGCACGATCATGTTTACCGCCTCGGCTCATCATTCGATCAACGGCGGCTCGGTCGTGCTGCTGGACCCGCGAGCCGGAACCGAGTACGACCGGCCAATCCTCCGACTGACGCCGCAGGTTTGCTTTCCCGAAACGGAAGGGTGGCCGGCCTCCTACTACAGCGGTCCATGGCCGTTGTCCGAAGAGCATTTCCTGGTGGCGTGGTCCGATCGGCCGTTGCCAGGACACCACCTTTTCAAGAAAAACGATCCGGCCAATCCCCGGAACGCATCCGGCATTTACCTCGCCGACGCCTTCGGAAACTTGAACCTGCTCTATCGCGATCCCGACATTTCCTGCATGAACCCGATCCCGATTCGGCCGCGACCGAAGCCCGCTCAACTTCCCGAAGCCGTCGCATGGGACGGTCCGCAAGAGGGCACATTTCTGTTGCAAGACGTTTACCGAGGTTTGGACGGCATCGCGCGCGGCCGAGTCAAAAGGCTCCGGATCGTGGCCGTTCCGCCAAAGGTGCAGCCTCACATGAACGTGCCGAAGCTGGGCGTGTCGCGTGAGGACCCCGGCAAGTACGTGCTGGGGACGGTCCCCGTCGAGCCGGACGGGTCGGCCTACTTCCGCGTGCCGTCGGGCGTACCGGTGTTCTTTCAAGCGTTGGACGAGCGCGGGCTGGCCGTTCAGACCATGCGAAGTTTGACATACGTGCAACCGGGGGAGACGTTGACGTGTGTCGGATGCCATGAACCGCGTGGCCAAGCCCCACCAAACCGTACGCCGCCCATGGCGCTGTACCGGGAACCGTCGCGCATCACGCTCGGCCCGGACGGCTCCTGGCCGTTGGATTACCAAACACTGGTCCAACCCGTTTTGGATCGCCACTGCGTGCGCTGTCACCGACCTGGCGCTAGCGGTGCGGCCTTTGATCTGACGCCCGAGAAGTCTTACGAGAGCTTGCTGAAGTACGCCGACGGTGACCTGAAAAAACTGGTGTTCGAACGGGACATTTCCGTGCCGGGCACGTGTCCGGCGGCCAACAGCAAGCTGCTTCGATTTCTGACGCAGCCGGAGGGCCACGAAGGTGTGCGGTTGGACGAAGACAGTTTCAAACGGCTCGTCACATGGATGGACACCTACGCGCAGCGGACCGGCTCGTTCAGTCCAGAACAGGCCGAGCAGCTTCGGCGTCTGCGCGAGCAGTGGCGAGATTTGCTGACGCCGCCTCCGCGGGAACGGGACGACGAGCTTTAGGAGGCCATCGGCACGGCACAATAACGGTCCTGCACGCAGCGCAGCGTGCGTGAGTCCACGGGCGCCAGAATCCGTTTGTCAACGACCGGCCTCAACTGGTCGGTGTTGACCGCCGTTAACTCGTCGACCGGAAGCTGACGTCAGCGGTTTGCTCGGAGCGCGTGCTGGATGGCACGGCGCGAGGACGGCGATTTGCTGGCCGTGTGCATGAATCCTCGCGGCTGCTGACCGCGTCCGAAAGTTCGTTGTTATTCCTCGTGTGCGGCTTCGGAGTTTCCCTCAAGCTGTTCCATATTCTTGCGGAGCGTTTCTTCATTTTGCTTGAGAGACCGAAACATGAAGATGAAGAGGGCTCCGACCGTCGCGAAGGAAAGGGCGCCCAGGACGGCAGGCCTGAGAACTCCCTCCTCAGTTGCCATCCAAATAAGAACGGCGAGGAGCATGGGCGTTGACACGATCGCGATCCAGCGAAACTCGCGCCTCGTGTTTTCGACCTGCCGAAGTTTCCTCTCGATGTGTGTCTTTCTGATCAGCGACTCACCCAGAATGGAAACGCAGATACGATCCGGTGGTGCGTGCCGAAAAAGATACTCGTTGATCTCTTCGGATGTTGCTCCGCGCCACCGCGGCGAGGCACCACCGTATTGGCCCATCGTTTCAAGCGCGATTTCTCGGTCGGGCAGCGTTATCACCAGAGTCACGAAATCACGGCGCAACGGGTCCGTCCGCGTGATGTGGGCGTCTTGCAGATCGGTCCACGAATAATCGTGGGTCTCGCCGCGATTGGCAACACGGATTCCGCCGGGTGAGAACGTCGCCGAGTTACGCAGACCGTACCTGATCGTCAGCACGGCAGGAATCTTCGGGGGCGGCGGAAGGCGGTAATGCGTGTTGATGGCCGCGATCACCTCCCGCCGGTCCTCGGCCGCCATGATGCCCAAATCCAGCTTTCGCCGCCACCAGGGACGTTCGGGGTCATAGAAAACGTACCAAAGCCGTTTTCGAATGCGACCGCTGGCAAAGTCACTCCATTCCCAGAGGTCCCAACCCAGTCGGCGGCGCGAGATGCCATGCTGGTCGATGCGCAATCTCCAGCGCAGCGGCAAAGCCGCTCCGACGGCACAGATTGCATAGAACAGGCAAGGCAGTGCGGTTTCCAGGGGGCCCCGGTTCTGAACGAACCTAAAAATCCAATAAGTTGTCAATCCGATCGCGGCCAGTCCGACGATCGCTAACCAGCAGGTCCGACGCCATTCGGGCGCTATCTGGTATTCCCGTACCATGACGCTATCTGATCTTCCGGGATCGCCGTTCGCCGACGTGCGCTTTCGATACAGCCGCCCGTCGCGACTGGGACCCTGGTACCAGCCGTCTGTCTTTGCTCGGCAGTTTCAGACCTTCCCGGCCATTCGTTTTCGGACTAGCGCACGTGTCACTTGCCGGAAACACGCTTCAGGCCGGTTGGCACGCCGAGTGGTCCGCTACGCTCTTAACGAACGCCGGCCGCAAATGGATCATCACTCGTAACCACGGCCGCTCATTTTTCCAACGTGACGGCTGCCAGAACCGGCGCGGCGGGAGTGCCGAGATCACGGAAGACGATTTCTTTAATGACGGCGTCGCGGAGCCGTACGCCCAGGACGTTCAAATGCCACGGGCGACCGCGAGCTCCGACGGCCACTTCATCCGCCTCGGGCCGAGCTGCCCACTCGTCGATCGTGCGGCCAGTGATGAGCGGCACGGTCTGCGTTTGGCCTTCTTCGTAGACGATTTGGTATTCTGCGACCGCTCCCCACGGGCCGGTCCCGGGATCCTGGGAATACCAGCCGTGAATGTTGCCGAGGAAAAATAACCGCTTGCCTTTCTGGCCGGCGGGAATGCGTACTTCGGTCGGCCACTTTCGGTTTTTCGGCGCCTTGGGTGAGTGCAAGACGATCAGGCCGCGCCCGTCGTTCGTTTGCGGATCGACAATGTCAAAAGGCACTCCGGCCATGGTCTGCCGGCCGGTCTTCAAACCGGTAAACAAGAAATGGCCGGGATTCGGAACTCCGAACGGCGCGGTGAAAGGATCGGTGTTTGTCATGGCTTTCAAGTCGACGAAGACGCACCGATCCGGATCGACGTCATCCGCCAACGGAAAGCGGATCAAGTTCGGAATGGGCTTCCAGGTCTCGTCGGCCTGCTGCCGGTAAAGCTTCACAACGGTCGGAAAGTCCCACCGTTTCTTCTGGTCCGCCCGGGTTACCACTTCCACGCCATCCAGTCGGTTCTTGAGCGGCCGCGATTTCGGCAGGTAGAGCACGATACGCCGCGGTGGTTCGCGGGTTGGCCGTTTCAGTTCCACGTTGACGCCAGCCTCTGTCCCACGCACGCGCAGGACGAGCTCGCCAAAATGGGTCGGCAGTCGTTCCGCCAGAATCTCGCGGCCCGGCTCGAGCCACCAGTCGGGCACAGCGCTGAGCAAATGCAGCTCGTCACCGCGCTCATCGACCAGCATGTGCCGAAACATCAACGCATAGTTTGAGGCCCCAGTCACGTGCGGAATCGTGTGCGACCATGCAAACCTCCGGCGCGGGTAGACGCCTTCGGGGAACGCATGAGCGGCGGTCGAGTGCAACAGGTACCAGTAGAAGTCTTCGACGACCTGCTCGTGCTCGCCCCGCCGCAGTGACGCCATCGTCGTGTAGGCGGACATGTAGGGATGAATCGCCTCGGCGTGTCCCAACCAGCGGATCGTGCCTTCCCAAAAGCCGCCGCCATGTACGTGCCGGGCATGATGGATCGTCGCGATTACGCGTGGATCGTCGGCGGGAAAGACGGGGGTTGGCCAAAGCGTCTCGGTGTTGCCCCAATGGGTACCGTCCTTTTCCCAACTGGGCGGGAAGTGAGGCACGCCGATCCGTCGGCAAGCGGCCTCAATGGCGGCTCGATAGTGCTTCGCCTCGTCGCGCAATTGTTGGGCCTCGTCTGCCCGCCCCAAGGCCTCCGCCGCATCGACCGTGCACAACAGGCCGCGCAGATTCCAGAGGTCATAGCCGACGATGTGGTGCTTGCCGTCCCACAAATACTCGCCATCGGCCGGTGCGGCGGGCAACAGGCCGGCGAAGGGCGAGTCGGGCGCAGCTTGTCGCCGGGCCTGCATCATCCAATCGACGGCTCGACGCATTTGCGGATACGCCGACTGCAACCAAGGACGGTCACCCGTGATCTTGTAGTATTGCCATAACACCCAGAGGGCCTGACCGTTGGCGTCCAGTTGCCCCTTTTGCGTTTCGAAGCGGCCGTCGGGCCGTTGGGCTTTCAGGTAATAGGCGATGGCCTTCTTGGCAGCGTCCCACAGGCCAGCCTCTTCCAGTTCCATGATTTGGTATCCGCCGTCGCGGATGTAGAACTGATCGTAAAACCCTTCGCCACCGTGCAGCTCACCGTGGTCGCTGGCGATCAACTGACAGACATGAGCGGCTAGCAAAGCTTCGGTGGCTTTGCGGCAGGGGACTTCAATCCGCGCCGCATCTTTCATCAGCCCCTGCCAATAGTCGATCGTGCGTCGCAACCACAGATCGGCGTCTTCGTTTTGAAAGACCAACGGATTGGCAACAGGGGCAAACGGCACACGCACGACGGCCTGGGCGGTTTTGCCCGGACCGAGACGCCAGCGGAATTCGTTGACCGAGTGCGTATTCTCACCGCCCGTCTCGAACTTCAACCGTGCTTCGGTCTGAACGTCTCCGGTGTTCGTCACGCGCACGGTGATCCAGTTCAAGAAGTTCTCACCTTCCGTCGGCCAGTCGAACGCTTTCCGCCAATCTTTGACAGTTGGCAAGGGCGTGGCCCACATCCGGAAATCGTAGCGGACCGAACCATCCTCGGCGTGCAACAGGATGATGGGCATCCAGCCGTCATAGAGCGTTTTCACCTGGTCGCGACTCAGCGGTTTGAGCTGAATTCCGTACCGAATCTGCAGGGATCGGCCGGCGTCCAGTTGCAGACGGTTGTCCGGAGTAATGCGAGTCCCGCGCTGATAGTCGCGCAGCCCGATGACATTCCACGAATTACGGAAGTAATCGAACGGTTCGTCGGCTTTGCCGCATGATGCAAAGGCCGAAAGCATGGTCGCTGTCAGAACCAAGGTCGCAGACAACCCAGTTGCAAATCTCATGAGTCGACCCTCCCCGAAAGCTCATCAACCCGTGCACCAACTCCGACGCATGACAACGGGGTGTCAATCGACAACAATGGCTCATGGTACCACGGTTTGAATGGCGGGGATAGCCTCGGTCTAACAGCTCGTGAGGCCTGCTGTCTGCTTCACCACCGCGCCGGCCGGTCCCGCACGGCGCAGGGCGGATGCGACACAGAGGGAGGTTCAGCCATGGGACTCGATAAACATTGCTCTCGGTCACGGATTCGCGCAACGGCCGCTCTGCTCGGATGCTTCCTCTTGCTGGATGCAAGTCTCGCCATCGCGCGAAACGAGGAAGGCACGACCGCGGCCCGTTTGTTGGAGACGTCGGGCTGTGAGGGTGGACTGATCGTCCATGTGGGTTGCGGCAACGGTCGGATGACCGTGGCGCTTCGGACAGATGACCGCTACCTGGTGCAAGGGCTCGATCGCGATGCCAAGAACGTCGAACGGGCGCGTAACCACGTTCGGTCCAAAGGTCTCTACGGACCCGTCTCGATCCGTACATGGGACGGACGGTCGTTGCCATACGCTGACGATCTGGTCAATCTGTTGGTGATCGAGGACCGTGGGGAATTATCGGACGACGAAGTCTTGCGCGTCGTGGCTCCCGGTGGAGCGGTTTGCAGCCGGACGGGCGACCGATGGTCGGTGGTCGTCAAACCCTGGCCGGACGACATCGATCAATGGACGCATCATCTGCACGATGCCAGCAACAATCCGGTTGGGCACGATCGGCGTGTCGGCCCGCCCCGGCACCTGCAGTGGACCGCCGGTCCGCTCTGGGCCCGCAGTCACGGCTGGACGCCCAGCGTCAGCGCGATGGTATCCGCTGGCGGCCGGCTGTTTGCCATTGTCGACGAGGCGCCGGCTGGCGTTGATGCGACGCTGCCAGATCGATGGACGCTGGTGGCCCGGGATGCTTTTAGCGGCGTTCTGCTGTGGAAACGGCCTGTGCCCAACTGGGGCTCGCAATGCTATTCGGGTACGCCCGATTGGGGCAATGGAGTCACGACCGGCCGCTTTACGATGCCGCCGCACATCGGCAAGCGGTTGGTCGCGGTGGACGAAACGGTGTTTGTGACGCTTGGGGCCTTCGCTCCGGTCACAGCTTTGGACGCGGCGACTGGGCAAGTCCGCCGAGTCTACGACCAGACGGCTCGGGCCGATGAAATCCTTTGCTACGGCGATCGCTTGATCGTGTCATTGAACCCGCCCCGAACGAACGGCGAACGAGCGTTAGGCAAATCAGTCTGCGTGGTGGACGCACAGACCGGCCGCACTTTGTGGCAGCGAGGTCCGTTCACGGCGGTTTGGGCCACTCGGTCGCAGGATCCGTTTGGTCGGCTGGAGCTGACGGCGGGCGACGGGCAGGTGTTCCTGCTTACGGAAGAGTCAGTCGTCAGCCTGGATTTGGACACAGGCAGAACGATCTGGCAAGTGAATCGGCCCAAACTGTCGGACAGCGCCGATCGGCGCATTGGTTTTGCGGGCGTATACGAATATCGCCTGACTGTGATGCTCTACCACGATGGTGTCGTGCTTTTGGCTCAGCCGGAACCGAACGCGCCGCACACGTACCATACGATGCCAGGCACGCTCTATGCTTTCGACGCTCGCACGGGGCGTCTGTTGTGGAAACATTCTTACGGCGGTTGGGGGCATTGCACGCCGCCGGACGTTTTCGTCGTTGGCGATCGCGTTTGGGTCCACGAACATGCGCCGGCCGAGTTTGCTCCGGCGCCGGCTCACGGAGTTCGGGCCGCTCATCCCGAGCAAGTTGACTACGCAGTCCAGGCGCTCGAATTACGAACGGGCCGGCGACTTCAGCGAATCTCGACGAAGGACATTTTCAACGTCGGACACCATCACCGGTGTACGCGCAACAAGATCACCGAACGCTTTCTCATGACATGTCGGCGGGGTGTTGAGTTTGTGGACCTGCAGTCCGGCCAGAACTACTTGCATCATTGGGTGCGCAGCGGCTGTTTGCTCGGTTATCTGCCCTGTAACGGTTTGCTTTACGTGACACCGCATCCTTGCCAGTGCTTCATCGGGGCGAAGCTAAAAGGCTTCAACGCATTGGCCGCTCAGCGCAAGCGGCCATCGAGCGGATCGAGATCCCCGTCGGTCGACCGCTTGCAACGCGGCTCGGCTTATGCGGAATCCTTCAATTTCGATTCGCCCCCATCCCGCGTCCTTGAACCCTCTACTCGCAACCCTCGACCTGTCTCCGACTGGCCCACCTATCGGCACGACGGACACCGCAGTGGAGCGACCGAAGCTGAAGTCGGTACGCAGCTCAAGGTGGATTGGACGGCTCGTCTCGGCGAACGACTCAGCAGCGTGGTGGTCGCTGAAGGGAAACTGTTCGTCGCAGACGTCAATGGTCACACCCTTTACGCGTTGGATGCGTCCAGCGGACGCCTCATGTGGCGCAAAACCGCCGGAGGACGTATTGATTCGCCTCCGACTGTTTATCGAGGCTTGGTGCTGTTTGGTTCGGCCGACGGTTGGGTCTACTGTCTGCGGGCAACCGACGGCGTGCTTGTCTGGCGATTCCGGGCTGCACCCGAAGAGCGTCAGATTACGGCGTTCGGACAATTGGAGTCCGTTTGGCCCGTGCACGGCTCGGTGCTCGTGCGCGACGACCAGTGCTGGCTGGCGGCCGGGCGCTCGTCTTACCTGGACGGCGGGATCCACGTCTTCGTCCTGGATCCCAAAACCGGACAACTTCTTCAAGAGCGGACCTTTTACAGCCCAAAATCAGACACGGGCAAGATGCCTGGCGGCGATGCCTTTCGCGTGCCGGGACTGTTAAACGACATCCTGGTGACGGACGGTGAGAGCGTTTTCGTGCGGCAAATGAAGGTCTCTATGGGCGCCAGCGGAGGGAATATGCACCTATATACCACCGCTGGATTCCTTGATTCGACTTGGTTCAACCGCACGTACTGGAGGTTCGGCCGAGCGGAATCAACGGGGATCATGGTGCTCGGTGAAGGCGTGGCCTACGGCGTCGAAGCGTATCCGTCACGGGGGGCGAACACGCTGTTCCGTCCGGGAAGCCGGTCTTACCGACTCATGGCCTTGTCCGTTTCCGAATCGCCGAGTGCACCGCCGGTCCGACGTGGCCGAAGACGGCCGAAAGCCAAGACCATCTGGCAGAAGCGGGTCGGCGTTCGCATCACAGCCATGGTGCGAGCCAACGACAAACTTTTCGCCGCCGGATCGCCGGACGAGGTCGACCTGAAGGACCCCTACGCAGCCTGGGAAGGGCGTAAAGGGGGCGTGCTGGTGGCTTTTGATGCGGAGTCGGGCGAAAAGTTGTTCGAGATGAAATTGCCTGCCCCGCCCGTCTGGGATGGCTTGGCCGCTGTGCCCGGTCGTTTGTTCCTGGCGATGACGAACGGATCGGTCGCCTGTCTTTCTTCTCAAAGCGATGCGCTGCAATCGATCCGGGACTCCTCGACTGTCGAAGAGGCAGATTGGATGAGGAGGCAGACCGTGTGGGTGAATTCAACAATCCAATAGAAGGTTCCTGTGTAAGAGCGGCGAGGAACACCGCCACAGTGAATGGCTGTCGCGTACCAGCTCCTGGCACGCCACCATTTTTCGGCGCACCCACCACACGACCGGATAACATCACGACAATGCCGCGATGCAAAAGGTAAAGGCATTCGCGTGCGGATCACCGCGCCGGTGATGAGTGAACTCGTGCGCGATCACACCCGCCGCAGCATCGGCGGAATCATGGCATCCAGGACGCTGGCTGTACCGGCCTGGACGGCCGCAGGCACGAAGCGATCTGTTCGGCAAGCCATTCGAGGCGTTGCTCGACTAGTCCCGACCGGCGAACGAAGAGCGACGTACGAAACCTCGGCCCCGCGGCGCGGGCGATCGGGAACGTCGTGCCAAGTAATAGCCACGATCAAGATCTATATCGTCCATCTGCTATGGCCTGATTGTTCGTGTCCGGTTTCTGTCCGACTGTTCGCGACCGACGTCTCGCCATGAAACTCTCCGCTCACTCCGGACGCCGCGCTTGCGTCGGCACGAGCCGAGTAGCTCGAAGGACGGCAGCGATGCTTGGAACTCGTCACCGAGAAATGTCTCTCGGTCGATCCAAGCAACAAACTTGTGCGCGGAACCGCGCTTGTCGCTGTCGACGTTTCCCTTTTCTACCAGCGGTCCTGCAAACTCTTGACCGTTGTGTGCAAAGCCGGCGTGTGGTGACCGCAAATGGAGTCGACAATCTTGCGAACCGTGATCGGCCCACGCTCCCACAATACATCGAGAACGGGCAGCTCAGCCCGTGTGGCTCTCGCTGCTTCTCGGGGCATCATTCGCGCCTCGTGAATCTAAGGTGAAGTACCCTTGACGTTACCCACAGGATACACGGTCAAACGTTCATAGGTGGGTCTTCTGAAAATGAGCGCACGATGGGTTTGCGTTGCAGGCGAAAGGTGGAATGACACACGGCC
>JAADHY010000188.1 GCA_013151585.1 Planctomycetota bacterium | reverse complement strand
GACACTGCGTGAGAACAATTGCCCCTACCCAGATTTGGCGAATCGCGATCCGTCGATCTGTCAGTTGGAACAGGAAGTTTTCCAGCAAATCCTCGGAGAAGACGTGGTTCTGGCTGAATGTTGCCGGGATGGCGGCCAGTATTGCGAGTTCCAAGCCGGCGGAGGGGCCGACACGTGGGACGTGGAGTCGTGAGTGCAGTTCAATTCGTTCGTCCGGGACGTTAGAGTTATTCGCTTGCAGGTGCAAGGAAAGCTTCCCGTGGCCTGGGCGGAGTTCGGAACGAGTGGTCCGGCAAGTGGCCGCGGGGCTCGAAAGGGGATGATTCGGCGGTAACTTTTGGCAACAAGCGAGGCAGTCATGACATGGATTGAAGGTCGGTTTGAAGAGAGCCTGATCATTACGACGGTGGAGCAGGCCTTGAATTGGGCGCGGGAAAGCAGTCTGTGGCCGGTCACGTTCGGCTTGGCGTGTTGTGCGATCGAGATGATGGCCACAGGAGCCAGCCGTTACGATATCGATCGGTTCGGAGCCGGGGCGTTCCGCCCCAGTCCACGGCAAGCGGACTTGATGATTGTTGCCGGCACAGTGACTTTCAAAATGGCCAGTCGGGTGCGCCGGCTGTACGAGCAGATGCCGGACCCGAAATACGTGATGGCGATGGGCGCGTGCACCATCGGCGGCGGCCCCTATTTCAAGTGGGGCTACCATGTGGTCAAGGGCGTAGACCTGGTCGTGCCGGTGGATGTCTACGTCCCCGGATGTCCTCCCCGTCCGGAGGCGCTGCTGGAAGGGTTGATGCGACTGCAGGACAAAGTTCGAGCGCATCGGATCGCCAAGGGAGCCGAAGAAGAAATCCCCGTGCCGCATCACAGCGGCTACGGTGAAATTGTTGCGCCGAGCGAGACGAAGGCGTAGCATCCCTGTCCGTCAACGCGTGCTTATGCTGCGGTAACGGCAGCCAAGGTCGCTGAATGAAAACGTTCCAAAGAGTCTTGTTCCTGCTCGCGTTCGTGCCGTTGAGTGCTTATACAGCTCGCCACGTCTACCGGCGGTGGATTGAGCCGAGAGACTCGGTGCTCGATGAATTCCGCGAGCCGATCGACGAGGAAATCGAGACCGCGTCCGACCTGGAGAGCTTGGTTGCGAGATACAGAAAGGTGAAACACGAAGTCGATAAGATCGCAGCAAAACACAAGGGTGAGGATGAGGACGAGTGGAAGGATACGAGCGAGGAGCCGTTCAAGTCGGAATGGAAGCTCAGAAATGCTATCGAGAATTGGGAGGCAAGAGAAAAGGAGATTTTTGAACTGCGGGTCTACTGGGCATTCGGCTTCTTGGCCGTCCTCAGTGGTACCATCCTAGTGAGAAAGAATCCGTGGCTGGGTTTGGCCATGCTGATTACCGGCTTTTCGGAAATGATCTGGTGGACTTCGCCGCCTTGGGGCGGCGGCTCGGCCGTAGAGTTTGACCGTTTGTTGATCAACAAATTGTTTTTTTCGGTTGCGTCGTTGGGGCTTTTGCTGGGCGTGGCTTGGTTGATCGGTCTGTTTAGCGAGCAGCCCGGACCGGAAAGATAAGGGAAACAGAACAGGGCGAGCGGCCGTACTGACTGCGCTGGGGCCGCCTTGCGAACGGTCGTTGGAAAAACGAGAGAGGAATCGAATCGAAATGACCAGTGTGCTGCGAATCGAAGACCTCCATGTGTCCGTCGAGGGCAAGTCAATCCTGAAGGGGGTCAACCTGGAAATCAAGCAGGGCGAGATTCACGCTCTGATGGGGCCGAACGGCTCGGGCAAAAGTACGCTCGCTTATACTTTAATCGGTCATCCGAAGTACGAAGTCACGCGAGGAAAGATCGAACTGGACGGAAAGGACTTGAGGGACCTGGACGCCAGCCAGCGAGCTCGTCTGGGGCTGTTCCTGGCCTTTCAATATCCGGTGACGGTCCCCGGCGTGAAGGTGGCCGACTTTCTGCGTCATGCCGTGTCGAACGTGCGCAATCCGGACCGCAAAGACGGCGAGCCGCTCATTTCGATGCGCGAGTTTCGTAAAGAACTGCGTCAGTGCATGAGCGAACTGGGGCTGGAGCCTGAGTTCGCTCGACGGTACCTCAATGACGGCTTCTCCGGCGGTGAAAAGAAACGCATGGAAATCCTTCAACTGGCGATGCTGCGGCCTCGGTTCGCGATCTTGGACGAGACCGACAGCGGGTTGGACAGTGACGCGGTCAAAGTAGTGAGCGAAGGAGTCAACCGGTTGGCCGGGCCCAACATGGGCGTGTTGATCATCACGCACCATGAGCGGCTGCGGGAGTTTAACCGGCCGCATTTTACGCACGTGATGCTCGCCGGCCGGATCGTCGAGACGGGCGACGCGTCGCTCGCCCACGAGCTGCACGAAAACGGTTACGCGGGCGTGCGGGCGCGGCATCCGGAAGTCGCGGCTGAAGAGAATGCGGAAGAAGGAGCGATGGCTGCTTCCGCCTAGCGGAGGCAGTAACTCGCCGCCGGACGGGTGGGTTCCCCGCGACCCGCGCCGATGGGGGCATGAGCGGCAGGCCGCCTGCCATATTTCGGTCAGACGCTTTTCGGCCAACCGGCGGGAAAGTCCGTTTGTGTTGGCGAATCATCGTGGCCTTTAGGGCCGAGGAGATAGATCGTGGCCACAGAAGTAACAACCGAAAAGAGCGACATTGAGCTGGGCGAGTACAAGTACGGCTTTCGAGATCCTACTGACAAATATGTCTTTAAGAGTCGCAAAGGCCTCGATGCCGAAGTCGTTCAGCAGATCTCCGAGATGAAAGGGGAGCCGGACTGGATGCGTCAGTTCCGGCTTCAAGCGTTAGAAGTTTTCTTTCAGAAGCCGATGCCCCAGTGGGGGGGCGACCTGAGCCACCTCGACTTCCAGGACATCTATTACTATGTCAAAGCCTCCGACCGCCAAGGAAAGACATGGGACGAGGTGCCGGAGGAAATCCGCAAGACCTACGACCGGCTGGGCATCCCCGAAGCGGAGAAAAAGTATCTGGCGGGCGTGAAAGCTCAGTACGAATCTGAAGTTGTGTACGGCAGCCTGCGAAAAGAGCTGTCGCAACGCGGCGTTATCTTCACCGACACAGATTCGGCCGTGCGAGACTATCCGGATTTGGTGCGGGAGTATTTCGGCACGGTGATTCCGCCGTCGGACAACAAGTTCGCGGCGTTGAACTCGGCCGTTTGGTCGGGTGGTTCCTTCATCTACGTTCCTCCCGGCGTCCACATCGAGTTTCCGCTGCAGGCCTATTTTCGAATTAACGTCGAGAACATGGGCCAATTCGAACGGACCTTGATTATTGTGGATGAAGGCGCCTCGGTGCATTACGTCGAGGGTTGCACGGCTCCGATCTATCGCTCCGAAAGCCTGCACTCGGCCGTGGTGGAAATTGTGGTCAAACGAGGAGCCCGTTGCCGGTACAGCACGATCCAAAACTGGTCGAACAACGTCTACAACTTGGTCACGAAACGCGCGGTTGCCTACGCCGACTCGCTGATGGAATGGGTCGATGGCAACTTGGGCTCAAAGGTGACGATGAAATACCCGGCCATCTATTTGATGGAACCGGGGGCTCGCGGCGAAACGCTCTCGATCGCCTTCGCCAACAAAGGACAGCACCAGGACGCCGGGGCCAAGATGGTTCACTGCGCGCCCCATACGTCCAGCCGGATCATATCCAAGAGCATCTCCAAAGGCGGTGGCCGTTCCAGTTATCGCGGGCTGGTCAAGGTTGTCCGGGGAGCGAGGCGTTGCAAATCGAACGTGGTCTGCGATGCGCTAATCCTTGACCCGCAAAGCCGCAGCGACACGTACCCATACATCGAAGTCGAAGAAGACGATGTTCGGATCGAGCACGAAGCCAGCGTCTCGAAGATCGCCGAGGAACAACTGCTTTACCTGATGAGCCGCGGTTTGACGGAGACGGAGGCGTCTTCGATGATCGTCACCGGCTTCGTCGAGCCGCTGGTCAAAGAGCTGCCCATGGAGTATGCGGTTGAAATGAATCGGCTGATCGAGCTGCAGATGGAAGGGTCCGTCGGCTAGCCGCGGGCCGGCGCTTGATACGGTTGGATCGAGGAGCGTCGATCGCGCTCGGGGTGGAATGCGAATTCGCCTCCGCTAGCGGGCCGAGCAGATGAAGATTGCTAACGCGGCCTTGCGCTGCAACCAGGTAGATGAGGCATTTCAGCCCGACAATCGATTTCGGTTGGGCATCTGCGCCTGACCGACGGCCTGAAAAGGCCCACCGACGCTATCTGCGCACCATGGGTGCATCCTAGGACGGAAACGATATTACGAACGATACCCCAATGACACCGGCAGCAACGACAAACGAAACGATGGCGGGCTTTGACGCTTCGGCGTTTGAAGCGTTTTTGCAGAGTCGCGAAGAGCCTTCGTGGTGGAAAACTCGTCGGCGAAAGGCTTTCACCGTCTTCGAAGAACTTCGGCAAAAGCCTCTGGATCCGGAAGAATGGAAACGGATCGAGCTGAGGCCGTTTCAGCCAGAACGCTTTCGGGTGATGCCAGCAACAGGCCATGCTGATCAGCTCCCGACGCTCATGCAGAACCGGGCGGCTTTTGCCGGAACCGTGACGCACTTGGATGGACAGTGTCGTGGCACGGCGCTCCAAGAAGAGCTGGCCGAACGCGGCGTTCTTTTCGGGGATTTGGCCGAGCTGGCCGGCAAGCACGGCGAGTTGTTGCAAAGGCATTGGGCAAGAGCCGTTCGCTCCGACCGAGATCGATTCGCTGCATGGCACGCGGCCTTTTGCACGGGGGGAACGGTCTTGTACGTCCCGGAGGGCGTAACGATTGAAGAGCCGCTACACAGTTTGATCGCGCTGTCACAAGACGGGGCGGCTGACTTCAGCCACACGCTGGTCATTTTGGAGCGTGGGGCGTCGGCCACCTTGCTCGAGGAAACGGCGTCGGTCGATCCGGAGCGGTCAGGATTGCACGTCGGGGCTGTGGAGCTGCTGGTGGGCGAACATGCCACGCTCCGCTACGTTCAACTGCAAAACTGGAACCAGCGGACATGGCACTTTGCGCAGCAGGCGGGCCGGGTCGCGGCTGGCGGTCGGCTTCAATGGACAGTCGGCGGGCTCGGTTCCAAACTGGCTCACATTCACCAGGACGTCGATCTAGACGGTCCCGGCGCCGAGGCTCAGGTCAACGGTGTCAGTTTTGCCACGGACCGGCAAACTCTTTCGTTCTATACGCAGCAAACGCATCGGGCTCGCCGGACCCGATCGGACTTGCTCTACAAGGACGTGCTTCGCGACCGCTCGCGTGTGGTCTGGCGCGGCATGATCAAGGTCTTTCCAGAGGCACAGCAAACGGACGGCTACCAGCGCAACGACGCTTTGCTGTTGAGCGATTCCTGTCGCGTCGATGCCATTCCGGGGCTGGAGATCGAGGCCGACGACGTGCGGTGCACGCACGGCACGACGGCCGGCCGGGTCGACGAAGAACAGATCTTGTACTGCATGTGCCGCGGATTGACCGAACGCGAAGCCATGCACATGATCGTCGGCGGCTTCCTGCAAACCGTTTCCGACCGCATTCCCGTGGAGATGGTCCGCGAAACGCTGAACCAAGCCGTCCAGCAGAAACTCGGTCTGGGCGGCTGACCGGCGGCGATCCCTCCACAAGTGGCCCGGTCCGTGACGCATGGCGCGCTTCGGAGGAGACAGGCTGATGAGCGATTTCATTAAAGTGGCCAACGTCGATGAGATTCAGCCGGGCGGGCGATTGTCGGTCGTGGTCGAGGATTACCCCGTGCTCGTGATCCGCGTCGGCGACGACTTTTTCGCGATCGAAGACGCCTGCACGCACGACGGGCAACCCTTGACCAACGGCCCGGTTTCCGGACGAGAGATCACTTGCCCGCGGCACGGAGCCCGGTTTGATTTGGAGACCGGCCGAGCCCTTTGCATGCCGGCGACCGAACCGGTGCGGACCTTCCCAGTGGAAGTTCGTGACGGCGCGGTGTACGTGAAAGCCGAAGAGGATTGATCTCCGATGTGATCAGCCTCTCCTCGCTCGAGCCACAAGCGCGAAGCTTGCGGCGACGGACGTTTTCAACCGACTATGACGCGACATTATCGACCGTCGAGCCAGCGGCGCCCTCGCTTGACGTGACCTTCGGTGAGTCGTCCGAAAGGAGTTCTCGATGCCGTCCCAAGAAGAGATTCTCGAAGCCTTGCGGCACGTTTTTGATCCCGAGCTCATGGTCAACATCGTCGACTTAGGGCTGGTTTATGACATCCGCCAAGAAGGCCGGACAGTGACGGTCGACATGACGATGACCAGCCCCACCTGTCCGGCCGCTCCGCAAATGCTCCAGCAAGCCAAAATGGCCCTGGAGGCTTTGGATGACATCGACGAGGCAAAGATTAATCTTGTCTTCACGCCTCCGTGGTCGCCCGACCGCATGACCGAAGAAGCGCGCGACCAGCTCGGTTTTTTTTGAATCGAGCTCATTGATCGTAGGCGGGTGGATGAAGTCGACCACCGGGACCGAAGTAGGGTGGCAATGCCCACCCTACCCTGCCCCGGATCGACGTGCGGCGCTGGCGGAGGATGCCAGGCTGACAGCGTCGGACACGACAGCGCGAACAATGTTCGCCCTTCCGGACGAATGAGAGTCTTGCAAGGGCTCTATTTCTTCGGTTTGGCTTGCGATGGGAGGGGCTTTTGAGCTTCTTCGAGCCACTGGAGCTGTTCGTCCGACATGCCATCGATGCAGACGCGAGCCGGGCCGATCGCAATCGGCGCCGCATGCACGCTCAGCAGCCAATCCCGCGCCCGCTTCGTGATGATCGAATGATACACGAAGTCGCTCCCGTCCCAGTCCTTCCCCTCCAAAATCGGACCGGATTCCGGCAAGGGCGCTACGCGAAGTCGACGATCCCCGCTCCCCCCATGATCCTGCGCTCCCACCGTGGCCTCGCGGCCGCACTCCCGACACGGTGTGCTCAGACATCCACACTCGGGGCACTGTAAAGGACCGTGGCCGCAAAAAGGGCACACATTTTTCACGCCGGGCGTGAATCGCCAAGGTCGCAGTTTCCGCTTCCCTAGGAAATCGAGCGCGTAGAGTTCGATGTCTCGGCGCCTGTACGCGTTCCCATCGGACGAGGTAACAATGCGTGCGCGTACCAGCCGGAAACCTCTTAGGCCCGACTTGCGTAGTTTACGTGCAAAGCGGCCGACGACGAGGAACGTCGTTGGCAGGGGGCGAACGGGGACAAATGAATCATACGTTAAGTCATGGTAAAGATCACATTCCAGCGAAACCAAGCGCCGCTGGAGCGTTACCCCGCACTTGTGGCATTTGCGCACGACCTTTCGCTCTTCATGCACGATCTCCACCCAACCAGGATAGTTGGGAAGGCTCGAAACCAACCAGTTGTGCTTCAAATCGGGATTGGCAAACTGTTCGTCTGTATCGACCCAAGAACGGAGCACAAAAAACACATCGTTCCGTATACTCCCGGATTCATCGGGTACGATCTCGCACATGCTGTCGCCTTTCGCCGGTCGCAAAGCTGAAGATTACGGAGGAACCAGTTCCGCACTCAATTGCACTTGGCGGAACAGCAGCGTCCAGGCCGCGCTGGCTTCTTCGTCCAGTCCCAACGCACGCATATACGACACCAGCGCGTCCACCACGCGCATTGCGTCCTCTTTGGTCGCGTATCCTCGTTCAAGGCCTCGGTCCAAGTAGCTATTGAGCTCGCCCTCGAGCCGCCGCCAAGCAACTTGCGCCTGCGGCGGATGATTCGCAATGTTCATCGCGGCTTTGCCTTTCTCTGTCACCAACGTCAAAATAGCAAAGCCGGTAAATGTCAATCCGAGATTCTGAAAACGCGACGGTTTGGAAAGCGAAAACCGGCCGAGTTTCTTCAGACGTCTCTGGACGATCTTGATCTTACGCCCTTCGCCGGCTTTGATCCAGTACTTCGAGTACTGGGTCTCGATCTGGCGCTCGAAGGCCTCTACCTCTTCGAGTGGGATAGTTTCCTTGATGACTTGCATGGCTTCTTCTAGTGAACCGTACCTTACGGGATCGCGCCGGATCAGTTCTTTCGCTTTTTGCGTCCACCACTTGTTTTGCGCCGCCGTTATTTCGTCGTGCACAAAGTCGGGGACCGCGCGCAAGTACTCCGTTTCGTGAACGTTGATTCCCCTTTCTCTCAAATATCGCTCGGCAATCATTCGCTGCTTCGTGTGATGAATCTCCCAATCGCTTCGCCCTTCCAGCTCGGGCGTTGCCTGGATGAATAACTTCCTGTAATTGCTTGCCGTGGCCCTCGGCCGAGCGTCGACGGGATCGGCGAACGCGAAGAGAGCTTCCGTCACGCGGCCGACCGCGTCGGTGATGCGCACCGTCGCCACGTAGGGGTAATGGTCCGGCCCCGGTGTCAGAACGACGCTGGCCCCTGAGGTCTCAAAGACCCCGTCGCCGTCCACGTCCCATTCAATCGAAAAGACGGGGTTGCCCGCGTAGTCTTCGGCCTGAATCGTCAGCTCGACGTCATCGCCTCCGCCCACATATCGGGCCGAAACCCCAGTAATACGGGGTGACTGGTCTTGCGGAGCGCTCGGCGGCGGACCGATTCGGATCCCGTAGCTCAGGGTATTCGTTGTGTCTTCGTCTGTGACCGTCACCGTAATCGTGTATTCGCCCGGCTCTGCATAGATCGCGTAAAAGGTCCCTGGAGCGCTGGCGGACGTCTGCTGGCGGCCGTCACCCCAGTTGATGTGCACGCTGCTGACGGTGTCGGGCCCCGGATCGACGACCTGCACCGTGATCGCACAGGGCTCACCCGGCTGCACCACGTCCTCGGGACCGCTGATTTGGATGTCTGGAGGGACGTTCCCGATCACGACATCAAAAGTGAACTCGCGCGAAATGTCCTGGCTGTTCGTGATACGAAGGCCCACAGAATATCGACCGTCATCCAGTGGGTCGACGCCCAGAAGGCTGACCGGAACATCTTCCACCAGGACTCCATGAATCGCCTCATCATGATCTTCAATCGTCTGGTCGTACGTCCCATCGTTGTTCAGGTCGAGCTCATAGCGGACGATGGTGCCTTCGGCCGTCAGCCCGTGCAAGTACAGGTCCATCAGGCCGTCCCCCTCCCAGGCGAAGCCGATCGAGTCCGTGGAGGCGATGTCGCCGACATGAATCGTCACGGTTGCGGGTTCGCTCGTGGCCCGTCCGTCCGTGATGCGATAGGTGAAAGCCTCTCGGCCGGTAAACCATTCCGGACTGCTGTAGGTAAATCCGCCATTGCTGTCGTACGTAAGCGATCCGACCAATCCTGAGCTATCGAGTGATTCCACGTCGAAAGAATCGCCGTCCGGATCGTAATCGTTCTCGAGAAACCCCGGTGGAAAAATCGTGAGAGTCTCACCGCTTCGTACGATGTATTGGTCGTCGGCCGCGATCGGAGGATAGTTCAATTCCACCGTCACGGTGGCTTCGGCGGAGAGGTTGCCGGCATCGGTGACCCGCACACCGAAGCTGTAGGGGAAGGCCGCCTCGTCCAACGCGTCGGCGACGGTGATCTCGCCCGTGCCCGCGTCGATGGCGAAGGGAACATCCGCGTCCACGAGCGACCACCAGTGCGTCCGCTGGCCCCAGGGCGATCGGTCCAGGTCCTCATCGGTCGAAGTCATTGTCCCCACCACCGTGCCGACCGGAGCATTCGCCGCCACGGCAAAGACCGCGTCCGAAACCTCAGGCGGCTCGTTCACGTCGCCCACCTGCACGTCCACCAGACCGGTGTTCCAGTCGATGAAATCACTGACCCCGACCGTGAGGTAATAGTGCGAGACCGTTTCGTAATCCAGCTCGTCGATCAGAAACAGCTCACCCGTGACCGGATCGATGTCAAAGGGATTCCAAGGCACCGCGTTCCCCCACGCGTCGGTGACGTCTTCGATCCAGAGCACGACCTGGGGACTGTCCGGATCGGTCACGTAGATCCAGCCGACCGAGTCGCCGACCGGCGTGTCTTCCGGCACCTGAAACGAGTTGACCGGCCCCATGGGATCGGTGGACCCCACAATGGGCGGCACGTTGGTCGTCGTGTCATCACCGCCGTCTCCGGGAAGCGTGTCGTCCAAGCCGTCGGTGAGGGGATCCCCGCCCGATCCATCGCCCAGCGTGTCGTTACCGGAGCCGCCATCGACGGTGTCTTGCCCGCCTCCCCCGCCGAGGCTATCGCCGCTCGAGCCGTCTCCCAAAGTGTCGCTTCCCGACCCGTCCCCCAGGGTATCTCCGCCGGAGCCATCGCTGAGCGTGTCGTTGCCCGAGCCGTCACCGAGGGTATCGTCACCGGAACCGCCCCCGGAACCTGGACCATTCGGGCCTGGGTCGTCCGAGTCCGCAGGCGTGTCGTTGTCGTAGATGGTGATCTGAACGCTGTAAAAGCCCGCCCAGGGAGGGGGCGAGTCATACTGAACCCAGTCGGCCACTTGTTCCGGCGTGGTCAGCACGCGCTCGTACCAGACCAAAGGCACTTGGAACGTGACCGTGAAGACCTCCGGCCCCTCGGGAACCGAATCGTCGATCAGTGGAATCGTGAGCGTGCCGGCCCAGCCGCCGTCGATCGTCATTTCGCCCTGCAACGCCGATTCCGTCGCATCGCCTGCCGAAAGGGTCCCGGGCGCAACTTCGCCGGACACGGATTGGTAATCTTCTCCGGCTAAAGCGTCTCCGCTCGCGGTCCAATACCAGGCACCGAGTCCTCCCCCGTTTGATTCCGAGGTCCCCCACGCGCCGTTGGCCGGAGTGATCGCGAGGGGAATCTCCACCGCCCCAAGCTCCTCAACCGCGCTGACTTCCTGGGGAACGATCACCCAGAAGGCCTCGTACCAGTCCTGCACAAACACGGGCTGAAAGGAATCGCCGCTCCATGCCGCCAGATCCTCGCCGGAATCAGGCGGCGCATCCACCGAGGGGGAAGTCAGAAGCGTCCGCTCTTCGAGCACCTCGGCGCCGACGGGAGCGGTTGATCGGAACCGACGGCGGCGCGGCCGGCGGCGAGGTCGGCCGTACGCCGGAAAAACTCTACCTACCCTCCCCCTGTTTCTCAGCGTTTGCAACCAATCGAAGGGCAACATCCTCTCTCCTCCTCCAGCCGAGGCGTCGCAGCCGAAGCCCACGCGGGACCGGCGGACTCCGGGCGCTCCCGGCCGATCCAACGAAACCAGAAAAACGTAGAAGCCCTCCCCGGAACGGCGCGGTGAAAGGGGCTTGTTGACTTGTCGAAAGGATGGTCGTCACTGACCGAGGACCGGTCCAAGCGACGCGGCCAGGTGGTCAAAGGCCCTGGGGGATCTTGTCAACAGGGGAAAGACAGGATTGTCAGGCGGTCGTCTTAGCCGTCCGTTGCCGGCGAGACTTCCCCACGGCCGCGTCCCTGGATCCCGCTTTCTCGCGTCGACAGTGCAGTAGTCACCCAGTCAG
>JAADHY010000779.1 GCA_013151585.1 Planctomycetota bacterium | reverse complement strand
CGGACGGGTGCTGTGGGACAGTGTTCCGGGCGGTGGGCGTAGCGATTCCGCCGACGGTGCAGCAAGTAAGCGATTAGGCGTCCGCTCCAGCCTTCCGCGTCTCGCCCGCCGGCACGCGGCCATGGTGCCAAAGCCGACGCGCGTTTCCGCAACCCCTTGCAACGGCAGAACATACGAAACGCTGCTGTAGAAGATGGGCTAAAGGGGCAGAAGGCGCCGCAGCTTCTGGCGCGACACGCTTCGTCGCTTCCCGAGCCGAAGCGCGTCACCACGAGACGCAAGCTTTCGCAGCGCGGGGTTCGGGCAGGACCTGTCCCGGGCCATGATGGAAGTTTCGAAAGTCTTTCTGTGGCAACATGCACACGGTATGCGCCGATCCGCAAGAATCTTTGGGAGAGTTGGTGGCTGGGGAGTTAGACAAACGGCCTGCGGCAGGGTTGCGGCCTTTGTGGGCTTCGTCGCAGACACAGCCTACGGCTGCTGCCGACGCTGGCCGCGTTTGTATCGAAGTCGTGATCGAACCGCTCCGGGAGATCGCTTTTCCCAATCACTTCGACCTGGTTCGTACCGTACCAAGGAAGCGATCAGCCGTTTCGGACGCTGCGGATGGACCTCACCAAGAGCTGGCGGTAGACTTGGAATCTCATGACATCGCAAACTCCTCATCCTGCGACGATTGATCCGGACGAGCTGCTTCGGCAGTGCGACGTTCAACGGTTGCGTCGATCCGGGCCGGGCGGCCAGCGACGCAACAAAGTGGAAACCGCGATTGCTTTACGGCATCGTCCCACAGGCGTGGAGGCGGAGGCATCGGAACGCCGCAGTCAGGCCGAGAATCAGGCAATTGCTCTCCGCCGTTTGAGGTTGAATTTGGCTTTACAAATCCGGGGGCCTCATGCGCGCGAGGGCGGTCCCAGTCTCCTATGGCGATCGCGCCTTCACAAGGGGCGCGTGCAGGTAAACCCATCGCATAAGGACTTTCCGGCGTTGTTGGCCGAAGCCCTCGATGTGGTTCTCGCCAACGACGGGGACGTCGTCGAATCGGCTCAGTGGCTTCTCTGTACGACCTCTCAGTTGATCAAGTTCCTGAAGCTGGAACCGCGGGCGTTGGCTCTGGTAAACCGGCGACGACAACAGCTTGGTCGACACCCTCTGAAATAAACAGCTTGTCTGGAGCTTGGTCCATTGCCGGCGTCTTCCGCGAAATTTCTGTGCGGCACGGGATTTCCAGCATAGACAACGGGGCGTACCATGAAATAAGCTGGGACACGTTGAATGGGACGGATCCTCCCCGTCTGGGCGCCACTTAGCCAAGCGGGCAAGGGGCCGGCGTCCGCGGGAAAAAGGGGCTGTCCCGCTTTCGCATTTCGGGACGTTTTTACGTATTGGTCGTTAATCGAATGGTGGTTCGAGCGGGCAACTTTTTTTCATTGTCTACTGAGCGTTTCGTCCGGAAGTCTTGGTGAGTAAACATCTTACGCTTATTGCGCGTGCGGCGATCGCAGTCGCGATTGGATGGGGTTTCGGTGGGACCTGTTCGGCGGGTATCACCCTGCAAGGGCCACAGGTCGGTTTTGATGGATTTTTCAAAGTCGGACGCTGGACCGCGCTGACGGTCTCACTCGAGTCGGACGGTCCCGACCAGGTGCGGTGCGCCGTCGAAGTTTTGGATCCGGATGGGTGTCCGGCTCAGTTCTGGAGCGATCCGGTCGGATTAGCCGCTGGCCGCGCGAGGCGGGTCCGCGTGTTGTTTCGAATGGGACGGCTGGACAGCCCGATCACCGTCCGACTTCTCGGCCGACAGGCGGCAGGGCCGTCGTCATCTTCTGAGCCTGTTGGCGGCGTGGCGGAGGCGGCGTTGGACCCTACCGGATCGCAGCAGGAATGGACTCCGATCAAATTCGTCCAAAACGGCCGGTCGACGTCTTCGCTGAGATTGCGAAGCCGCGGACGCGACGGTTTTCATCCCCCGCTGCGGCAATTGGACCGGCTGATCCTGACGCTGGGGCATCCGGCTGGTTTAGCATCATCCACCGGGGCGCCGGCCGCCTCGGACGGGGCGATGCCGGGGCCGTCTCAGGCTCGGGGACAGACGTCGCGGGGCAATTCATCGCGTTTTGTCCGTGCGGTGGTCGCTCTGGAATCGCCGGAGCAGTTCCCTTTCGACGCCCAATGCCTGGAAAGTGTCGATGCGGTCGTGATCGCCGGTCATTACGGATTGCTCGAAGATCAACTCGCGGCTTTGCGCCGGTGGGTTCGATCGGGCGGCCATTTAATCCTCGCGGTCGGCAGCCAGCTCGAGCAGTTTTTGCAAACGCCGCTGGGGCGTTGGCTCGCTGAGCTGGCGGAGACTCGAGCCGCCCACATCGCTGACTTGAGTGGCATCGAAATGCTGGCGGGACGGCATCGGAGCATCCCGTTCCTCGGACGAGTTCCCGCAACGGTGGCCCGGTTCCGAGAGGGTGCGGTTTTGGTCTCGACGCTCGACGGCCCGGTGCTGGTACGACGGGCGTTCGGTTTCGGCCAAATAACCTTTCTGGGCATGGACCTGAATAGACCCCCACTGTCGCAATGGGGAGATGTCACCGCGCTCTGCGAGAAGCTGTTGCAAGTGCGGCGGGAAGCGGTCGAGCCCGGGACGCGAGAACGCCACTCGCAACAGCTCAGCTACACGGGCATCAACGACCTCGCGTCGCAGCTACATGCCATCCAAGACTATTTCCCGGAGATTCGACCTTTCTCGTCGTGGTTCATTATGGGGCTGATGCTGGTCTATTTGCTCGTGATCGGGCCCTTGGACTTCGTAGTGACGCATCGCTTGTTGAAGCGGCCGCAATGGACATGGATCACGTTGCCGGTTGCCATCATCCTGGCCAGTGCTCTGTTCGTGTGGACGGCGAAAGCGGGGCGAGGCAACCAACTGCGGATCAACCAACTGGACCTCCTCGACGTCGACGAGGCGGCCTCGACTGTTCGCGGTCACTGCTGGCTGACGATCTACTCTCCGCAACACAAGCGGTATCGGGTCGAAGTGCAGCCGCTGGATGCGCAGTGGGGGCAGCCATCCGAAACCGGTCCGTCCGTCCGACCCGTGGAATCCACCGTGTGCTGGAACGGGATCCCGGAAAAGGTCGTTGGCGGGATGTACCGCCCAGTCGGGTTCGAGATTGGTCGGCCGACCTACCATTTTTTACCCGGTGCGCACGCGATCGCCGACTTGCCGATTCCGGTTTGGTCCACTCGAAACCTGGTGGTTCAATGGCAATATCGTTCGCAGTCGACTTTGGTCCGCAGCCGCCTGCGCAGCGCTGGGGTCAACCAACTGGCCGGGACGTTTTCACACTCTCTGCCGGTCCCGATCGAGGATTGGATTCTTGCTTACGGCAACACGGTCTTCCGACCGGTGGCGCGCCGTCGCGACGCCGAGGTGCCAAAACTCGAGCCAAATCGCTCCATCGACCTGAATGCGCCGTACATCTTTCAGCGGGAACTGCGTGGCTATTTGACCCGAACTCGTGCCCGTCGGGTCACGCGAGAGGACTTGTCGATGCCGGACATTCTGGTCGAACAAACCAAATACGACGCCACCAGTCGCAATCCCGCGGAGCTCATGCAAATGTTGACGTTCCACGAAGCGGCTGGGGGCACACGATACACCGGGCTCACGAATCAGACGTGGGAACATCTGGACCTTTCCCCTCTGCTCCGCCTCGACCGGGCTGTTTTGTTCGGACGGATTCAGGTCCCCGTGGCCCGGTTGACGCTGGATGGCGAACCGGCGCCACCGACTCGCCACACGGCTTTCGTCCGTTTGGTGATGCCGGTGGAACGGCACCAAGTGATCCGCAAGGAACTGCCGGAATTGAACACCAACAAAGAATAAGCAGATTTGGGGAACGGACGGCTCGGAAGGGAATGCCTGCGAGCCGTCTTCCCGCGTCCAGGGCCGACGCGGAGCGGCGATTTTGGCAGTACGAAAGGTCGCTGTACTTTTTTCGGGCTTTGCGGACACTGCGACCGAGTGCACGAAATCGGCTCGTCGTTTTCACCGCCGGCGGGGTTTGGTACGATAAAAGGCCAACGTGATCCGTAGCGAGCCGTCGTCGTTTCTTTTTTCTTTTCCGAGCCGTTCTCGTTCTCCGATGCCAGATTGCTCTGCCGAAATGCGCTTCTCCACGATCGACGTCGAAGCCCGCGGCGTGGACCGCCGACGCATGCGAATGCTTCTTTCGGCGGCTACGGGGGCGACCTTGGTCTTGGTGGGCTTCTGCCTGAGTGGGCTAGCCACTGCCGCTGAAAAGAAAAGCCCCGTGCGTGAAACCTCATCTCCCAAGAATCCGTTTCCGGACCGGAGTAAAGCCCCCAGTCTGGATGGAGGCACAGATTGGCTGAACACCTCGCGTGAGTTGTCGCTGCGCGAGTTGCGAGGCAAGGTCGTGCTTCTGGATTTCTGGACCTATTGTTGCATCAACTGCATGCACGTCTTGCCCGACCTGAAGTACCTTGAGAAAAAGTATGCGAAGCAGCTCGTCGTGATCGGCGTTCATTCGGCGAAGTTCAAAAACGAGAAAGAGACGGAAAACATCCGCCAAGCCATTCTGAGGTACGAGATTGAGCATCCGGTCATAAACGATCAGAACATGGTCCTGTGGCGGAAGTTCGGCGTTCGGGCCTGGCCGACGCTGGTGTTGATCGACCCGGAGGGCTACTACTGCGGGTATGTCTCCGGCGAGGGGAACCGGGATGTTTTGGATCAGGCCATCGCGCGGTTGGTCGCATACCACCGCGCGAAGGGCACGCTGGATGAAAAGCCGCTCCGTTTTGACCTGGAACGGCACCGAACGAAACCGACGCTGCTGAAGTATCCGGGCAAAGTATTGGCCGATCCGCAAAGTGACCGGCTTTTCGTCGCCGATAGCAACCACAACCGGATCGTCGTCTGCACACGGGGCGGAAAACTGCTGGAGGTGGTTGGTTCGGGCAAAATCGGCGCCGCAGACGGCGATTTCACCGAAGCCTCTTTCGATCATCCGCAGGGGATGGCGTTGGTCGGTACGCGCCTTTATGTGGCCGACACAGAGAACCACCTGATTCGCGTGGTCGATTTGGAGAAAAAGCAGGTAACGACGCTGGCAGGGACCGGCCGGCAAGCGCGCGGACGATCTCGCGGCGGCAAGTTGCGGCAAACGGCTTTGAATAGCCCTTGGGCCTTGGCTGTTATCGAGAAAACTCTCTACATCGCCATGGCCGGTCCGCATCAAATCTGGTCCCATCGCTTAGGGGCAGACACGATTCAAGTTTTTGCCGGCAGCGGCCGCGAGGATGTGCGGAACGGTTCGCCGAAAGAGGCCGCTTTCGCGCAGCCCTCTGGGCTGACCACCGACGGCCATCATCTCTATGTGGCCGACAGCGAAGGTTCGGCCATCCGGCGGATTTCCCTGGATCGGCCGGTCCGCGTTGCCACTTTGGCTGGGCCGTCCGATCTTCCACGCGGGCGGTCGCTGTTCGAGTTCGGTGATCGGGACGGCGTCGGGAAGCAGGCTCGCTTTCAGCACCCCCTTGGCGTGTGCTTTGTCGACGGAACAATTTACGTCGCAGATACTTACAACCACAAGATCAAGCAGCTTGACCCCGCGACGGGCCAAGTCACCACTGTGCTGGGCGCTTCGTCGGCCCACGCCGGGCGGCCAGCGTTGGCCGAGCCGGGCGGGCTGAGCCACGCAGACGGCAAGTTATATATCGCCGATACGAATCACCACCGCATCTGCGTGTGGGACTTGAAAACGCGTGAGCTGACGGAGTTGACCATCGCTGGCCTGAAACCTCCGGAGTGACCCACGGTTGCCCTTTGGCTGGGCGACGCTCGGTCTTCGTGCCGGGCGAAGCCTTGGCGCCTGTCTGGCGCGGCTGGATTCGGTGTCCGATGGTTTGACGCCGGTGGGCGCAACCGCTACCATCCACTGCTCAAATTTGGCCGCGTGCGGGGGTTAACCGCTCCAATCGAACCGTGGAGACGGGACCGGGGCTAGTCCCAAGTAGCGGGCGTGCGCCGAGCGGGTCGGCGTATCTGAGGCGTGGGGATAGGGCTTGCTTGTCCCGAGGCGCTCCGTTCGGTGGCGGCTGGCCTCTTGCTTGGTCGAAAAGACCGGCCCGGTGGAAGGCCCGACTGGCTCGGAGAAGCCCCTTCGGCGGGATATCGGTCTGTCAAAGTCTCGGGAAACAGCGTCCGACGCGGGTTTGATGCTTGTAGTGGAAACGATCAGGAGAATGCCACTGTGGCAGAAATCGTGGTGAAAGAGATTCTGGACGCCGGCGTTCACTTTGGTCATCGGACCAGCCGGTGGAACCCGAAGATGCTGCCGTACATTTACGGCCGGCGGAATCAGATTCACATCATCGACATCCGAGAAACCGTCCGGGGATTGATTCGAGCCAAGCGCTATTTGAAAAAAGTGGCGGCTCAGGGAAGCTTGATTCTTTTTGTCGGGACCAAGCGGCAGGCTGCTCAGCCGATCTACGAAGCCGCGACGGCGTGCGGCATGCCCTATGTCAACGAGCGGTGGCTCGGCGGAACGCTGACGAATTTCCGGACGATCCGGAGCCGGCTGAAGTATTTGGAAGAACTGGAGGCGTTGGTCAATAGCGACGAATTAAGCCAGTATTCGAAAAAGCAACAGTCGCGGGTGATGCGGGAGTACCGGAAGATTCGACGCAACTTGGACGGCATCCGCGACCTGAACCGGTTGCCCGAAGCGGTCGTGGTCGTTGATCCCCAGAAAGAGTACAACTGTGTCCACGAGGCGCGGATACTGGGGATCAAGGTGGTCGCGTTGATCGATACCGACGCTGATCCCGACTTGGTTGACCTGCCCATCCCGGGCAACGACGACAGTATCCGATCGATTCGGCTGGTCCTGCGGCATTTGAGCGAAGCGGTCCTGGACGGAAAAGCCGAACGTCCGAAGGAAGAAGAGCAGCCGGTGGAGGAAGAGGAGCCCAAGGCCCGTCCGTCGCTGGGGTAGTCGGAACCGGGCAGCACAACGGCGGGGAAGAGCATCGCGAGACGGCCGGGCGGAATTGGCATGGTCTCCGACGGTGCGCTGAGGAGCCGCCCCTCTTTCGGCTCGGCGTGGCCCGAAAGTGATTTGGAAGGCCGCGGCTCCACGAGATCGACTGAGGGACCTGCAGAGGGACCACACTGAGGCGAAGTGCGGCTGATCCCGACCGGCTTCTGGTTTTCTTGTGGGAATTCGCGCGACCCGGACTCTGGGATTCGTGGAAACAGGAGGAGAGCACAGGCGATGGCCGAAATTACTGCAGCAGCCGTCAAGGCACTTCGTGATTTGACCGATTTGCCGATGATGGAATGCAAGAAGGCACTGGTCGAAGCTAACGGTGACCAGGAGAAAGCGATCGAGATTCTGCGAAGCTCGTTCCGCAAGGTGCAGTTGAAGCGAGCGGACAACCCGACGACCGAGGGTGTCATCGCGATCGCTATCAAAGACGACGGCAGCGAAGGGGCGATGATCGAGTTGCAATGCGAGACGGCTCCGGTCGCCTCCAATGAAGAGTTTCAAGCGTTGGCCGATCAGTGCGCTCGGCAACTGCTTCACGGTCCCGGCGCGGCAACGCCGGAAGAACTGCTCGCCCAGCCGGCTCCGGACCGCGAAGGCATGACGCTTCAGCAGGTCTATGAAGAGACGCTCAACAAGATCCGGGAAAAAATCGTCTTGGCAAGGATCGTTCGCGTCGAAGGGCCGGTCGCTGGATATGTGCACCATGACAAGAAGATCGGCGTGCTGTTTCAGGCCAGCGGCGAAAACGCAACCGATCCGATCCTGCGCGACGTGGCCATGCACATCGCCGCGCTGAAGCCTACCGTCACTTATCCGGAAGAGCTGGACGCGGAGAAGGTCCAGAAGGAGCGGGATCGGCTGGCAGCCGAGGCCAAGGCGACCGGCAAGCCGGACAACATCATCGAAAAAATGGTCGAAGGCCGGATGAAGAATTTCTACCTGGCTGAGGGCGTGCTGGTCTTGCAGCCGTTCGCCAAAGACGACACGAAGACGGTCCGTCAGGTTCTGGCCGAACATGGTTTCAAAGCGGTGGGCTTTGTGCGGTGGGTATTGGGAACCTAAGGGATGTCCTTTCCCACAACGGATAGTCGAAACCCTAAGCGACCCGCTGGGCCTGACGCGGATTGATCTGCCAAAGGATCCCCTCATGTGTGATGAATCGGCCAAGACGGAATGGACGCCGGCTTATCGCCGTGTCTTGCTGAAGTTGAGCGGTGACAGCTTCTGCCGCAGTGGTGAGTCTGGCATCAGCATGTCGGAAGTGGCGTCGATTTCCGAACAGATTCGGCGCATCGTCGACGCGGGTGTGCAGTTGGCCGTCGTGTGCGGCGGAGGAAACATCTTGCGCGGCAAGCAATTCTCGGCCGTCAGCGACGCGATCAACCCCGCGACCGCTCACTACATGGGGATGCTCGCCACGGTGATCAACGGCCTGGCGCTGCAGGATTCGCTAGAAAGCCACGGCGTCCCCACCCGGCTTCAGACGGCAATCCGCATGGAAGGCGTGGCTGAGCCTTTCATCCGCCGCCGGTGCATTCGGCACCTGGAGAAAGGACGCGTGGTCATCCTGGCCGCGGGGACGGGCAGTCCCTTTGTCACGACCGACACCGCAGCCGCGTTGCGAGCTCGTGAAATCGAAGCCGAAGTCCTGCTGAAAGCCACGCGAGTCGATGGCGTCTACACGGAAGACCCGGAAAAAAACCCTCACGCCGTTTTGTACCCCGAGATTTCGTTCCAGGAGGCTCTGCGCAAGAACCTGGAATTTATGGACGCCCAGGCGATTCATCATTGTATGGAACACGGCATCCCGATCGTTGTGTTCAACTATCAGCGCGTGGGGAATATCGAGCGGGTCATCGCTGGCGAACGGGTGGGAACACGGGTGATCCCTGCAGAAAGCCTGTCGGGAACGTAAAGAGACACGGACACGCGACGCCGGAAGTTCCAGCCGCCGTTCGCTCGTGACCGAAACGGTTCTTTTTCATCGGGGCACTCGCTTTTCTGGTTCATTCGAGTGGATACCGTCTATTCGAGTCGAACACGATAGACTTGGATCGCGCGAATGAAACCAGGGACGCCCAGCGAATAGCGAAACCGTGGCAGCAGCAAGTTGTGAACATCCAGCCAAGGTCCGTACCCTCGGAGGGCCAACCCCGGACCGAGAGGGCCGTCGGGCGCGAACAGGCCGTGAAGTGGAATCCACCGCGGCCGATCGGTACGAGGGGGCAACGAGACAACCACCCACCACTTCGGCGCAAACTCGAGGCCCCAGCTCTTTCGCGAAACAGTCGTCAAGACCCGCGTTGCGTCTTCGGACAGATACACTTCCGGAGCGATCCGGTAGGTCCGATCCGGCGGTCTCCATAGGGTAACGGATCGGCCTGTCCGCCAGTCGACGAGCAGCACGGCGGCAGTCGGCTCGTTGACCGCAATCACCGCACGACGCCGGTCCGGCAGAACGGCGACGGGAGGATAGTGAGCCAGCGAATCGCCCCACTCGGCCAACCACGGAAAAACTTGTTGTTGCAGAGCGTCTGCGACCAGAAGTTCATCCGTCGTTTGAATCACGAAGATGCCCGGCTGAGAGCCTCTGAAGATGTTCTTGCACGGCTTCTCGACGTGGAGGACCATCCGGCCCGCCGGCCCGCCGGCAATGACCGGCACCTCGCGGATCGCGACGGGCCCCGGTTGGTCCTGCTCGGGAAGCTGGCAGGTCCAAACGCGATCCTCGCCGTTCCAGCCGAGGAACGTCATATCCGGCGGCCAAGCCAGGTCGGATTGCTTGAGCGTCTTTCGCTCGACGAGGACCACTCGCCGGTTCTTGTTCTGGTCGGTCACAGCGTACAGGAAACGCGAACCGCTCGGGCTCCACATAGCGGTGAACCTGTCCTGCCCCTGTGCGGCCGCGACACGCCGCACGTTCTGCAACCGAAAGTCTGCCAGCCAAAGTTCACAACGTTGCTGCCGCTGGCGGAGAAAAAGCAAGGACCGACCGTCGCGACAAGGCCATCCCGCCCAAAGACCGACCTCCCGCAGCTCGCGGGTGACGTTGGTTTTCGAATGCCGGTATCGAATCAATCCGGCACGATCCTCGTTCAACCATCGGGATGCGGCCACAAGCTGCTCGCCGGTCGCCGCGTCCCATGCTGCGTAGTCCAGCGATTGCACGCCTTCGATCTTGGCCAAAGTGTGCCGATAAGGGTTCCCGAAGGTCAGGTAGACCATCGCACCACTGACGAAGACGACAAGTGTCGGCAGACCAGGCAAGAACCGGTCACCGATCGTGCCTTGTGACCGCGAGCCGAAACGAACAAGGCGAATCGCCAGAGCGACCGCTCCCAGCATTGCCGCAAAATTGGCCACGCCGACGAGGACGAGTGAAACAGTTTCTCCGGAAACGACCAATACCATCGAGACGGCACTGATTCCCGTCCAAACCATGTAGAGCTCAAGGAGTTGTCGGTCCTTCTGTTCGACGATCCAACGACGGTACGCGAAAAGCACGAAGGACGCCGGGACAGCAACAGCGGGAATCCACAGCGTGATCCCGCCGACCGTTGCGGTCCGCCAAACAGCCCACGCGGTCGCAAGCGCAAGGAACATCAAGACGGGGAGAAAAACCCATTGCGCCCGTCTTGCGGCGGCCGGATCACACCACTTGCGCAACAAAGGAGCGATTCGCGGATCGACGCGGCAGTGATCGCCGACCCGTTCCAAGATCCATGTGGCCCGGCGCACGTGTTCCGGTTCATTCAGCGGGATGCGGATTTCACGGCGGCCGTGTTGCACGCGCAGCACTCGAAACCAAGGCTGCACCTTCAGCGAATCGGCTTCGTGCCAGCGGATACGACGGCGAAAGAACCAGAAGACGGTTTCCACGCCGTCCTCGTCCATCACTATTCGCATGCTGCGAAAACAGAAGATCACAGTCATTGCGGATATTGCGATCGTCACGACGTCCTGCCAACGCAAAAGCGGCCACGCCAACGCGGTCTGAGCCGCCAGAGCAATCAGGATGCTGGCCAAGGAAGCCGTGTCGAAACGGGCTTCCCCGAAGGCGGACTTCGGCTTCGATCCCTCGGGAGGATGGTCCACGGCTTCGGCATCGTCCGCCATTACAGCTTCCCGGCTGCTCTCGTCGTTGGCTTTCGTCATGCTGGTCTTCCGACAACACCGGCAGAATTGATTTCCAGGGAACTTGTCCCGTTCCCACCTCAACGGCCTTCAAGGTACCGCCGAAGGGCTTTCGCCAGATCACGACCGAACTGTCGCGCGCTGGCCGGTGTGACCGGCTGCCCACCGACGTTGGCGTAGGGAAGCTCGATCGTCGTAACGAGCTGTATACCGTCAAGCTTCGCAGCCCACATGGTCGAGCTCATTTGGTTCCCATAGTTGGCTTGCGTGTTCCAGCTCTTACCGAAGGGCAGATCGTTTGCGTAGACGAGCGGCCCCCGCCGCACCGCTTCAAGAATCCGGCCGAAAGCCTGTTGCTCGCGCCAGCAGTCGGTGTTGGCCAGACCGACCTGATAGATCATCTCGTTCATGCCGCCCCGAATCCACGGACAATGCAAGTCGATCCACACCTTTAGCTTGCCTTGGGACCACGCTGGCACGAACTTCTTGATAGCAATAACGGACGGGTAGATGCTTTTGCCTCCGTAATCGCGGTTGTGATCGTGGGGCCGGCGGTTCTTGCCTTGATCGCCGTCCTCGACGCCATCCTTGTCCACAAACGGAATGGCCAGCACCTCGACGTTTTGCTGGTACCAGCGTCCGAGTTCGTCCTCGGCCAGCACGGACTCCAAGAACCCTTCCAGCGCAAAGCTCGCCATCGACTCGCAGGCATGGTGCCGAGCCGTCAGCACGATGCGGTGCTTCGGCTCGCGATCGATGGAGCCAACGTGGATTCGCTCGACCGAGCGTCGTTTCCGGCTACGACAGAGTCGACGCACAGCCAGATGCGGGCTGCTGCGATAGCGATCCAGAAACCGGCGCAGGTCGCGTTGCAAATAGGGCACAGTGAAGGCGAATCGCACTTCCCCGACATGGTCAGGGAACGCATAGACGAAGGATGCGTCACGCACGCTATCGCGCCCGAGCCATGACCAAGTAGCTCCTCCGTCGGTGCTCACGGCCGGACCGCGCACGCCGATCGGATTCCGATCGGTGAACTGGAAGGTCATCGTCCGGCCAGCCGCTCCGCGCACGCGAAAGTTCCAGTAGAACCACCAGCCTTTCGTGTCTCTCAGATCCGGACGCAAGAAGACCCGATCGCCCCGAATGCGCTCGACGATAATATTGCCGCCGGGATAGTCCGCGTCGATGCGAACCGTGGAGATCGACGCGTCGCCGCTCTGGGCCAAATCGCCCAATGCTTCCAGCCCCGCATCTCGGTAGCCGATCAGGGTGACCGATAAGACGATGCCGATCGCTCCGATGAGGAGACCTCCACGGCGACACGAGAGCGATGAATTTCGGCCGATCATTGTCCAGGTTCCGACTCTCTTTTGCGCCCGGCACCTCGGGCGAGGCTTTCCATCGGAACTAAAAGCGCATCGGGTGAGGCGGCGAGCACGTTGGGGATGTTGAAAAACCACAGACGTCGCAGCGCGAAGCGGCGCAAGGACCACACTTTCCCATCAGCCCCTTCCGGCACGTCGATGTGCACGAACTCGCCGCTGGCTCTCACCTCAGCCCGTTTCTTTCCGCCCGGACCGTACACCTCGTGTGGCGGTCCGTCCCAGAAGTAGTCGATCCGCCGTGTGCCCTTCGGCACGAAAAAATAGACCGGCGGCATGTGTCCCAGATGAGCGTACCGCTGGCCTCGCCGGAGCACGATGGCGACCGGCCGGCCCGCAGCGGCTTCGATCCCCCACGCGGCCCCCTGGTCTTGCACGTCGAGCCAATACAAGCCGGCACGGGGCACGCGAATCGTCAGCGCGTGCTTTTCTCCATCCTGAGGGAGTCGGCCTTTGGTGATTTCCTGGCCGGTCGCATCGGTCACCGTGTAGCGAAAATCCGGCCGATCGCGGTACCAAGCAATCACGCCCGTTGTGATGGTCAGCTCCAGCGGCTCCCCGCCGCGACTGTAAAGCGCGTACCGCACCGGGCCCTGGTAGCGGTGTCGGGTCGGAGCGGGACGGGGCGTTTCGAATCCGCCAGGTATAAGGTCGTCTGAAAACGTTTTCTCGGTGATCGGCTCGGGGCGGAAGTATTGCATGTCCGTCCGGAACAGCCGCTCAGTTTCCTCATGCGTGTATGGCTTCTCGACCTTCCACGGCGGTGACTTGTGGCGGAAGCTCCAGGTGGGTTCTTCGAACTCCTCGGCCAGTTTCGGCGTCCAAGCCAGTCGCATTGCCTGCCAGTGGTTCATGTAGCTGCGGCGGGTCCGGTAGACATGGGTCAGAATCGCCAACGCGAGCTCGCGCCGTCGCGGCTTGTCTTTCGTGCGGTTGAACTCCCACCTTAGCCGCACGTAGTGCTGATACTGCTTCAGATGGTCCAGCCGAGCCAGCACGTCAGGCCGGTCTTTGGCCAACCGAGTTGCTTCCGCCAGATCGCGCAGAGCCAGTCCAAGCAAGTGACGGCTGACGAGCGGTTCGTTGCCGCGATCGAGTCGCTCGTAGTAACGTCGCATGGGCTCGGTCGCCGGTCCGAACGCCTGAGTGAAAAAGTCGTCCAGCAGTTGGTCCACATCGACCTGCGGATTCCACATCAGGCGGTTGGCGATGTAGTAACCCAGTCCGTGCACGCCCCAGTTGTTTCCACTTTCGCAGTCGAGGCTGGTGGCGCCGCACTGAACGTAGCGAGGAATCTGCCGGCGCAGGTAGGCGAGGTCCGCCCCGCGTCCGCCGGGCGGCATGTCGAAGTCCCACAGCCACACCGACAGGTATTCGTAAAAGCCCATGTTGCGGCACCGCTTCGGCCACAGTCCCATCAGCTCGTCGAACGTGTACCGACCGCGGATGAAACCGGCCGTCGACTGCACGTACACGTTCGGCTCCAGCGGAAACGACGGCGGCTCACAGTGGTCGTTGTAGGCGTACATGCCGATCATCTTGCCGGGAAACTCGCGAGCGACGGCCCGAGCCGCCTCGTTGGCCAGCCCAAAAACGCGGTCCGAGATGCTGCCCAGCCTTAGGCACGCCTCGCACTCGCAATGATTGCTGCCGTCGGACGTCTCCAGCGAAACCATGTCACGATCCGGATCCTTCCGAAACTGCTCCAGCGCGTACTCGACGACCAGCTTCCGCACGGCCGGATTACTCACACAGAACTGCGGCCCGCGCCGCTTGCCTTTGACCAACGCCAGGTATTCCGGATGCGCATCGAACACCTTCTGATTGACTCGGATGATCGTCTGCCACGCATGGCCGCAGTGAATCCGAATCGACGAGGCCATTCGGTTATGCCGTGCCCAAGCGTGGTAGTCGTCGTTGGCTTGGCGGTCGAACAGGCCGTAACCGTACCAGATGCGGCGGGCGAGCAGAGCCGGCCGGCTGGTTTCATTCAGCCGAACGGTTAGTGTCGGCCGATTCGGCACGATTTCCCACTCCTTTGCCGGAAAGAACCACCGGCAGCCGATGTGCTCCAGCAGCCGAAAGACCGCATGCGAGGCTCCCAGTTCCGTGCGGCCGATCAACAGCAGCCGGTTTTTTTCGGTCCGGATCGCATACGCTTCCTTGCCATCGTAGGGCCCGCGCAATTCAAGCGGCTTCTCCAGGGCGTGGTTCGGGAACTGAGCCAGGGTACCGAGCACGATACCGCGCGTTCCGTCGCCTGTCCGAATCTCGAACTGCGCCCCGGTAATTCGGTTCAGATAATGTCGCAGCTCTTCGGCNNGGTCGGACCCCGCCGCTTCCAAGACCACGATCGGCCGCGCGGCCTTACCATGAGTGGCCAGCTCCAGCGATAATAGCGGATCAGCGGCCATCGCTCCGCGAAAGGCCAATACCATCGCCAGTGTCGAAATGCCAATGTGACCGGACATCGTGACCCTGTTCCCAAGCTGAAAGGCAAACTTCACAACGCTCGCCTCCTATTCCCGGACGACATTTCTGGTGCGGGAGCTCCTCTGTCTTTCGTCGTCTCGGCCCTTCGATCCAGAAGGCTCGCCCGTTCCGTCCCGGGGAAGGCTCTTTGCGTGTCGGAAGGCCGGAAGGCTTGAACGATCATGATCGCCTTGGCGTCTGTTCGCAATGCGGAGCGCCGTCCATTCTGGCTTCCGCACGCCAAGATGCTTCCATTGTAGAGAGTCTCGGGGGAATGACTGCAAGGCGCGGCCGGTGAACTGACGAGCCGTTTTGACGCGGGCAACGGACGTCCGACGAAACACTCACGCGCGGCCCGCCTCGTCTGCAAGGCCGCGACGATCGAACTGGGCTCGGCTGGCGCAGCAACTTACACTCGACGTCGTTCAACAAGTGCAGCGGGCGGCACAGCGGCCATCAACGCCGCCGGAAAAAGGTGCTCTTTGCCAGACGCTGCTGGCAGGTGCGGGATTCAAGAACCAGACGCGGCTTGGGCAGGGACAGCCGAGCGGCGGGCCTCGGCGGCGGCCTCGAGCGTCTTCAGGTTCTCTTGTTCCGCCGCCGCGATCTCTCTCAGCAACTCCAGCGCTTCGGAATCGCTCTCACAGACTTCCTCAGCACGCTGGATTTCCGCTATCAGCCCCTTCTCGGCCGCGATGAGTCGGTCCAGAACGTAGTCCAAGGCGATGTAGTGGTACTCCGAGTAGTCCGGATAGGTGCCAAAATCGACGATCTCTTCGCGCGCTTCCAGCAATTCCACCAGCTTCCGCAGTGATTCCTGCTGACGGCGCACCACCCGGTCGACCGCCTCACGCTCTTCCGGATGATCCTCCGCCCACGGCCAACTCTCGCCGATATACTGGATCAAGTTGCGTCCCAGACAGATCACCATCCGGTTCAGCTCTTCGTTGACCTGCTTCTCTGCCATAGCGGATGTTGCTCTTGCTGCTTGCGTTGTGTGCTTTTGCGGGAGGCTGCTGCGTGGACGACGATGATCAGCTTCGTAAAGGCAGGCAGAGCCTGCCGTCAGTGTGGTCCCCGGCGAAGCCTGGAACCGAAATGCCCCTCACCCTCGACCCTCAACTACTGAAAAAACACGGCGGCGACGCCTTGGGCTAAGTCGCTTAAGCCGCGGATGTAAACGCCCAATACCAGGATGGGCACGGTCAGGATCGACACGTAAGCTCCGATCGGAGTGAACGGAATTTCCAGTTTCCGTGCGCCCTCGGGGCGTGCCGTCAGAAACATCGCCCTCACCACTCGCATGTAGTAGAACAAGCTGAAAACTGTGTTGAGCAATCCTAGGACCAGCACGACCCACATCCACGGAGCGATCTTGGCGGCTTGGACGACCGACGCGAAGATGAACAGCTTGCCGACAAATCCTCCGAGCGGCGGCACACCCGTTAGGCTAAACAAGCAAATGGCCATGCAGATGCCAAGCAGCGGAGCCTGGAAGCCCAGGCCGGCATAGTCGCGAATGTCTTCGCTGAAGATCTCGTTCCGGATCAGTGCGACAATGGCGAACGCCCCCAGGTTCATGAACAGGTAGACGCAGAGGTAATACAGTAATCCCTCCAGACAGCGACGAGATTCCGCTGCCACGTCCAACGACGTGCCGGCCGGCGCGTTGTTGATCACCAGCAGGGCCGCCACTGCCATCAACATGTAACCGGCATGGGCGATGGTGGAATAGGCCAGCAGTCGCTTCATGTTGTTCTGGACGTAAGCGACCAGGTTGCCGTAGGTCGCCGTGACGACGGCCACCAGACCCAAGCCGACCCCGAGCGCCCGGTACAGCGTCTGCAGCGATTCAGCGTCGCTGCCGGCGAAAGCCAGGCAGAACCGCACCAGCAGGGCGAAGGCGGCCGCTTTCGATGCGACGGACAAGTAGCCCGCCACCTCGGCCGGCGCCCCTTCAAAAGCGTCGGGACACCAGAAATGGAACGGGACCAGCGACAGCTTGAAGGCCAGCCCGGCCAGTACCATCATCGCGCCGAGGAAGGCCGTCCGGACCACCGGGTCCATGATGCCGCGGCCACTCCCGGCCAACGATTCCAACTGAGCGGCGATTTGGGGCAGGTTGGCCGTCCCGAGCAGACCGGCCAGCAAGCTGACACCATAGAGCATCACACCCGCCGCTCCGGCTCCGTACACCACGTACTTCAGCGCTGCCTCACTGCTGCTCCGCCGTCCCTTCAAGAACCCCACCATGGCGTAGCTCGGCACGCTGGCCATCTCAACGCCCAAGAACAGGATCAGCAAGTGGTTCGCGCTGGCCATGAGCATCATGCCGACGGTCGAGCCGATCAGCAGGGTGTAGAAGTCCGGTCCATCTTCCAGGTCCGGCAAACCGGTCAGGATCGTCAACGAGACGACCAGCACTAAGAACAGCAGCAGGAACACACGAAAAAAAACGCTGAACTGGTCGAACACCAGCAGGCCCGTGAAATAGGCTTCCGAGCCCGCGCTACCCTGACGCAACTGGATGAACTGAAAATAGGCCAGTAGGAAGGCTCCCAGCGATCCGATCAGCGCAACCCAATACGTCGGCAGACGCCGATCGGCGTCGAAGAGCCGCACGAACAGCGTCAACAGAATCGTGGCGCATAGAATCAGTTCCGGCGCGAACACGCCCACCGATCGGCCGATCGTGTCCTGAAGCAGGCTGTCCAATAAGGCTCCGAAATTGCTCATCATGGCTCGTCACTGGTTGATGAAGGTCGGGGCTTCGGACCGGCCAAGGTGATAAGGCCCCCGGCCGTCGCGTCCGTCTCGAATCGCCCTGTTAGAAATTCAACAGACTGGTCAACGCCCCGGCAGCTTCGCGAGCGGCCTGGAAGCCGACGTCCATCGAGTTGGCCAAATAGGTCATCGATTCCCGCATCAGTCCAAACATGCACTCCGGATACACGCCCAGCAGGATCGCGAAGAACAAGAGCGCGAAGCCGACCGTCGCTTCCCGCACGCTAATGGGGACCAGAGCTTCTGCATGCGGTCCTTTGTATTCGGCGCCGAGGTACACCCGCTGGATCGTCCAGAGGATGTAGCCCGCTGTCAGGATCACACCCGAGGCGGCCACGATGGCAATCGCCCGGCTATAGTTCCAAGCACTCAAAACAACGAAAATCTCGCCAATGAACCCACACAAACCGGGCAGTCCCAAAGCGGCGAAGAAGATTCCCACTGCCAGACCGCTGTAAAGGGGCATCTTGCCGAACAGTCCGCCGAACTTGTCCAGGTCACGATGGTGCACGCGGTCGTAAACCACGCCCACCATGAAGAACATACCGGCGGACGAGATGCCGTGAGCCAACATCTGGAACATGGCGCCGTTCATGCCCATGATCCAGTAGTCTTTGCCGATGGTCGCTCCCGTCGCGCTGATCTTCCACACGGCCAGTCCCAGAATCACGTAGCCCATGTGGCTAACCGAGCTGTAGGCCACCAGTCGCTTGAAATCGGTTTGTGCCATTGCGGCGAAGGCCCCGTAGATGATGCTCACCACGCCGATGATCACCAAAACGTAGGCCGCGTACTGGGCTCCGATCGGGCACAGCGGGAAGGCGATCCGCAGGATGCCGTAACCGCCCATCTTCAGCAGGATGCCGGCTAGGATCATGCTGATCGGTGTCGGAGCTTCGACGTGGGCGTCCGGCAACCACGTGTGGAACGGCACGGTCGGCACTTTGATGGCGAACCCAATAAACAGCAGGATGAAGGCTGCCAATTGCAGTCCTTCGCTGAACCGGAAGCCCGGTGTGCGGGCTTGCCCGACCGCGGCCAAGTGCAACAGGTCAAAGCTGGAACCGCTGTTGAAATAGAACATTAGCATGGCGATCAGCATCAACACGCTGCCGAATAGCGTGTACAGGAAGAACTTGATCGCCGCGTATTCCTTCCTCGGACCGCCCCAGATGCCGATCAGGAAATACATCGGCAGGAGCATCACTTCCC
>JAADHY010000349.1:3987-4280 GCA_013151585.1 Planctomycetota bacterium | reverse complement strand
CATCACCAGCGATCGCTCGGGACAACCCGAAATCGGTGATTTTCACCTGGCTGGTTTCTTCTTCCAGCAGGATGTTGCTGGGTTTCACATCGCGGTGAATGATCCCCTTTTCGTGAGCGGCGGCAAGTCCTTTCGCAATCTGAATGCCGACCTCAACAATCTCCTTGATCGACATGGGCGGTCCGTGCTCCAGGCGTTCGCCCAACGACTGACCACGAATGCACTCCATGACGATGTAGGGCTCTCCGTCCTGCTCTTCCACGGCATAGATCGTCACCACGTGGGGACTCTTG
>JAADHY010000349.1:0-3927 GCA_013151585.1 Planctomycetota bacterium | reverse complement strand
GGGGCCATGAGTTTGATCGCAACATCGCGATCGAGTTTAGGGTCGTGCCCGAGATAAACGACGCCCATTCCGCCTTTGCCAATCCGTTTAATGATCTCATAGGGGCCGAGCCGAGTTGGCAACTCAACCCCACCGGAGATCCGTAAGTCGATCAGTCGTTCCATCCGATCTGTCAGCGCAGCAGCCAGAGGATTGCGAGCCAGAAGATCTTCAATTGCCTGACGCAAAGACGGGTTTTTCGATGTCTCGTCCGCCAAGCCCGCGCGCAGTGTCGTCAGCATGGCGCTCAACTGGCCGACACTTGCGTCGATCTCTTCCCGGCACTCTTTACACCCTTCAAGATGTTTCACCAGATGCGCGCTATCGGCTGCAGACGACGGGTCAGCCAACAACTCGCGAATCATACGTCGCGTCGGACAGCTCGGCGAGTCGGTCATGGCGAGTCTCCTCAATGACCGTGTCTAACGGGAAGCAGCCACTGCGACCGGACGGGAGCGATTGCACCGTCACGATGCAAAGCCTCGAATCGAACGGTCCTGTCAGTGCTTTGGCTTTTTCGTCAACATTGCGGGTAGGCCGCTTTCCAGGTCGAAAAAGCCTCGCACTCAACTGGCGAGCGAAAAAGCTTTCACCCGTTCCGTGTCTCAGGTGCCGCGTGATCGCTTCAAGTCCCGCAACGCCCACGGCCCCGACGCGGCCTCGGATCGGCAACGGAGTCGGCGCTGGCCACACAAAAACAGAAACGGGAGCGTGTTCCGGAGAACCATGTGGGTCTGGCGGCGGTCCGGGGACACGCTCCCCGCGGCAAAAGTCCCGGGCCGAGTTGCGAGCCGCCGGTCTCACCGTTCGGCTCAGCCGCCCCGAGACATGCCGTCCGCCTCCCCATTACCCACATATCCTCCGGATCTTTCACGAAACCGGGGGGCCAAGTTCATTTTCTTCGGATTCTTCCCGACGAAGTTCCTGGACGCGCTGTCTAAGTCGTGCTGTCACACGGCTTTTCGCCACGTAGACGGCCCCGACCGACATCCCCAGTTCTTCTGCCACCTCTTCAGGCGCTTCTCCCTCGACCGCCGTCTTCCAAAAGGCATCCCATGTGTTGGTCTGCACCTCGTTTCGAACCAATCGAGCAGCGGTCCGAAACAGTTGCTGGTCGTATTCTTCATCCCAGAATCGAAATCGTCGTCTTGCCAAGACGAAATTGCCGGCCCCACTCGGTCGTCCAGCGTCCCGGCCACCGGAACAGACCTCGCCGCCCTGCGCCAAAACTTCAAAAGATGATGGCGTGCCACCGCGTATAACCACGATCGAAATCGCCCTTGCCGTCGATCGTACTCAAATCCGGGAAGAGCTAGAGCGACTGCCTGGAGGACCTCCTGAGTAAGGTCAGCCGCATCCGCATCTTGCAATCCATGACGTCGTGCATAGCGGTACACCAGCGGAGCGTACCGCGAGACAAATTCACGCCATGCCTCAGCATCATCGGGCCGACGCAGACGAATCAAAAGGCCAGACTGCGTTGCCAGGGGATCGTCCATGTGGTCGCACCGCTTCTGCGAACCCAAGCAGCCAAACAAAACGATCGGCCCAGCGAGATAGGAAAAACGCAGATGCCAATTGAGCCCCACGGCCGATCGTCTGAACGGTCTGATCACTTGATTTCACACGATCCAAGGCGGCTCGTCAAGCAACTTGTGTGAATTCCACAGCCATCCGGGAGAACCGAGCCCGATAGAGGATTCCTTCGAGAGGCCGAGGGCTTGAGCCGGCGGGACCGTCACCGGACGATTCCTATTGCCGCGGCCAACATTCTTACGTAGATTCCCGCCGTACGGTCCACTGCACTGTCGACCAAGAGATTCATTCGGCACGAGGAGAAGAAGAAATGAACCGCCCTTCACCATCCAATTCGAGCGCGTTTGCCATCTCGTCTGCGGCGGCCGCCGTCCGTCCGGATCCGCTGGGAATGTCCGACTCTGAGTCGCTGCAACAAAACGTGCCGGCCGCCGCCAGCTCCAGCGCCGGCCCGGTTTCCGGCCTGGCCGACTTCGGTGCCATCTCTCCTGCGCAGACCACCTCGACCAGCCCCCCGAGCCCTGCCCTGCTATCTCGAGTTCTGCTGGCGCCATCCGGCTGTAAGAGTGGGCGATCCGACTTCCGGCTTCACAGAACCTCGTAGCCAAGCCGTTCGGCATAAACGGCGAGCTCCGGATGTCGCTCGACCGCTGCTTCCTTTTCAGCGCGGCTCATGACAAAGGTGCGTCGCTGTCGGGGAATCACCTCGTGCACCCGGGGCCAACGCGTGACGAACTCATCGGTTTCAGGGCTCCGAGCTTCCCCGACACACGCCAAGACGGCATCGGTCGCCCTCCGACGCACTTCCAAGGCCCCATCGCTCAATCGATCGATTTGGAAAAGAACCGTGCGCCGCGGATCGTGCTCCTGCGCAAAACGCGCCGTTGCGACCCACCGTTTGCACCAGTCGTCCAGATCCATGTCGGGGACAAACGTGTTCCTTTGCGATTCAAAAGACGCAAAGGGGTGGCGAATGCAAACGACCCATCGGGTCTCCGGCCACAGAGACTCAAACTGCGACACCATCGCTCGGCTCACACAGAACCATAACGATTTGATCCCCCAACGCGGCGTCTCTGGACCGTATCCGGTCATGTAGTCTCGATAGAATCGCCGAAAGATGCGCCGGCACCGCTCCTCATCGCTGCCAGCATAGTGGGCGATCTCGTAGTGTCGCGACTCGGCCGCCCACGCCCCCTGCTCGACCAACCGCCGGAACCAGCCCCACATCTCGCTCCACGGCAGATTCGGTTCTTGCCCGTGAATGTGAATCCGCGGATGCTGCGACAAAAACCACTGCATCCAAGTCGTTCCCGAACGCGGGTTGCCGGTGACCATGATGGGCGCATCGGTCATGTTGTCTCCGTTCATGAGTCCGCGGTCGCCACAAGCCAAAACCACTCATACTCGCCCAAGAAGCTCAGCTCATGATTCCTCAAACTGTGCTCGTACCGATCCGAACATAGTTTCCAGCCGGCCGCCGCCAGTTGCTCAGTCCACCACGACCGCGGCCGGACGCACCGCACGCCACCGCGCGACGCTTTCGGGTCGTCCTGTCCGTCCCGCACGGACTCGGCGTCGATGACACAGAACAACAGCCCGCCAGAGACCGTCACCCGCCGCAGCTCCTGAAGGATCAACGGAACAAGCGACGGGTTCCAGCATTGGGCCACGTGGTGCAAGTGGATGCAATCGAATGAGTCGTCGTCCCAGTAGTGCAAGTTGGCGGCGTCGGCGATGAACAGTGCGTGGGCCAACGACGGCGTCCGCTCACGCCCGATCCGGATCAGCTCTTCGCTGCAGTCGACCCCCGTCACTTCCGCGCCGGCCTCAGCGAGCCCCCGAGCGATCATGCCGCAGGCACATCCGACATCGAGCACTCGCTTGCCGCGCCATTCCAGACAATCCACCAGCCACCGGCCGTATCGGCGCTGCCAGTCACCGTAGGCGGCGTAATCGCAGCCCTTTTCTTTCTGCTCGCGGTAGTAGCGGCGGTCGTAAGCCGCCTTGTTTCCGTAGCCAGCCCGAGGCCGCTGGTCGAGATTCTCCAACCGCGCCCCGTCGAGCACAACCTGGACGACGTCCAGCAGTTCGCGCCGCAAATCGTCGTACTCGCGATGCAGATAGCTTTCGAGGAAGTACTGCGTCGCCGGCAGTCCCTGCGTCCGCGACGGATGCCCGCGGCGAACCAAGTGCAACACATTCGGCGCGGGATCGATGAAGCGAATCGGGTGAAGGTCGCGCCACACGCCGATCGTCGGCGTTGTCGTCGCGGCGGCAACGTGCAACGGCCCGGAATCGATGCCAACCATCAGCGCCGACTGCTCGATCAGCGCGGCGATCCGCTCGGCG
>JAADHY010000020.1:4511-16135 GCA_013151585.1 Planctomycetota bacterium | reverse complement strand
CGCGCACCAGTGCCGCGCTGGCGATCATCCTGCTGGCCGAACGGTACGGCGTGCGACCGCGGACCGAGCCGCTGCCGTGTGATCGATCCACGGAAGCGACCGATGCCGATGCGATTCTGCTGATCGGCGACCGGGCCTTCCAGACGCCGTCAGAACCCTTCGCCGAGACCTGGGACTTGGGCGACGAATGGTCGCGCTGGACGGGGCTGCCTTTCGTCTTTGCTCTTTGGGCGGCTCGACCCGAGGCCCCTTTCGAGGAATTGAGCCGATTGCTGCAACAGTCTCGGGATCAGGGCACCGAACGGCTACCCCAGATCGCACGGCGAGAAGCTTCGGCGTTGGGCATCCCGTTGTCGGTCGCCACTGAGTATTTGACCGAAAACCTGCATTACCGGCTGGGCAATTCGGAACGGGAAGGTTTGTCCGTCTTCCGAAATCTGGCGGCCCGGCACGGATTGATTCCGAAAGGAGTGGACCTTGTCTTTGCCGAGTCACTTGCTTGAGGGCCGACGCGTCTCGCAAATCGGAAGCGCGGCCGCCATTTTGGAGAAAGCGGTGGCGGGCGAGCGATTGACGCCGGACGAAGGGCTCGCTTTGCTGACTACCCGCCTGCCTCTGACCGCACTGGGACAGGCCGCCGATGCGGTCGCGCGACGCTGGCATCCTGAGCCGTTTCGGACTTACAACATCGATCGCAACATCAACTATTCCAACGTGTGCATCGCCCGGTGTGCATTTTGCGCCTTTTACCGGCCGCCCGGTCACAACGAAGCCTACGTGTTGCTGCTGGACGTGATCCTCGAGAAGATCCGAGAGACCGTTCAGATTGGTGGTAACCAGGTCCTTCTGCAAGGCGGCTTGCATCCGAAATTGCCGTTGGAGTGGTACGAAGAGCTGCTGAGCGAAATCCGATCGCACTTTCCGCAGGTGAACGTCCATGGGTTCAGTGCGCCAGAGATTTACCACTTCAGCCGGGTCAGCAAACTGCCGCTGCGGACGGTGCTGGAGCGGTTGAAAGCGGCGGGCTTGGGGAGCTTGCCCGGTGGCGGCGCGGAGATCCTGGTCGACCGGGTTCGGCAAACGATTTCGCGCGGCAAAGTCGGCGCCGACGATTGGATCGCCGTGCACCGAACTTGGCACGAGCTGGGCGGCCGATCGACGGCGACCATGATGTTCGGACACATCGAGACACCGGCGGAACGGATCGAGCACCTCGAGAGGGTTCGTCAACTTCAGGACGAAACCGGCGGCTTCACCGCCTTCATCTGCTGGACCTTCCAGCGGCAGAACACGGAACTGGCCCACCTGCCTCCGGTTGGAGCTTTCGCGTATCTGAAAATGTTGGCCGTCAGCCGGCTCTATCTAGACAATGTCCCGAATTTGCAATCGTCGTGGGTGACGCAAGGCGAAAAAATCGGGCAGCTCGCGCTTTTCTTCGGGGCCAATGACATGGGCAGCCTGATGCTGGAAGAAAACGTGGTGGCGCAGGCCGGCACCATCCATCGGCTGACCCTGCAAGCCCTGCGCCGGTGCATTGAAGATGCCGGCTTCATCCCGCGCCAGAGGAACGTTTTCTACGAGTATGTGGATGAGTTCGACGAGTCCGTCTGCCCAGGCCGGGCTGGCCGGACGGATCAGGTGGGTTGGCCCGTTTGGCGCGAGTCGAACTGGTGAAGCTGGCACGCCCTCGCCGCGCCTGACCAGCGAGCTTGGTGTAGGATTGAACGTGCTCAGGGAAGCGACAGGGCGGCTTTCGCCATCCGGCCCGACGCCGGCCCTCGTTTCCGAGTCTGCCGAATATGCGTAGGATTGCGCTGGGGAAAGGGCACCGTCTCCTCATCAGCGGGCCGAAGTCGCGATGGCGGCGGGGAACGCCGGCCTCCGGGGATCAAGCATTCGGGATTCTCAATTTCAGCGGATCTTTGGCAAACGTGGCCGGAAAGCAGCGAGACAACATGGACCAGACTGCCGGTTTGGACGAGAGGTCGGTCAAAATCCGAGCCCAGAATCTGTCGAAGTACTTTGCCGATCTGCGGCGCGGGAGCATCGTCGCGCTGCAAGACGTAAGCTTTGAAGTCCGCAGCGGCGAAGTTTTCGGGCTGCTCGGCCCCAACGGCGCCGGGAAGACCACCTGCCTGCGGATTCTCAGCACCGTCCTGAAGCCGACGGCGGGAACCGCCATCATCGACGGCTATGACGTGCGTACGCACGCCGCCGAGGTTCGAGCCCGCATCGGGTTCATGTCCGGCAGCACCGGCATCTACGATCGCATGACGGCGTGGGAATTGGTCGAGTACTTCGGACGGCTGTACGGCATCCCGGAGGATCGGCTGCGGGAGCGGATGGAGGAGGTTTTTACGACCTTGCAAATGAACGACATCCGAGACGTCCTGGGAGCCAAGATGTCGACCGGGATGAAACAAAAAGTCTCGATCGCTCGCACCATCGTGCACGATCCTCCCGTTTTGATTTTCGACGAACCGACCTCCGGGCTGGATGTGCTGGTCGCGCGGGCCGTGCTGGAGATCATTGATTCGCTGCGTGACCAGGGGAAATCGATCGTCTATTCGACGCACATTATGCGCGAGGTCGAGAAACTGTGCGATCGAATTGCGATCATCCACCGGGGCCGCATTCTGGCGGCAGGCACCGTCTCGGAGTTGGCCGAAACGTACGGCCAGCCGGACATGGAGGAACTGTTCTTTGAGCTGATCTCGCGGTACGACGCGAGCCTTGCAGAAACGGCATGAGCTGGAAAAACATCAAACTGATTTTCCTTCGGGAAGTGCGCGACCAATTTCGCGACCGCCGCACGATCTTCATGGTGGCGATCCTGCCGCTGATGCTCTACCCCGCGCTCGGGCTGGGCATGTTGCAGATGGCGGTGCTTTTTTCCGAGCAGCCTCGGACGGTCGTGATCCTCGGCGCCAAGGACCTGCCGACCCGTCCGGAACTGAAACTGCTCGACGGAAACCGGTTCGCCGCGGGCTGGTTCAACAACCCCGCAGACGCTGACAAACTGGACGTCATCACCGACCTGCCTTTGGACGACTCGCAAGAGGTCGACGAGGCTCGTCGCCAGAGGATCGAGCGGCTGCTGCAGCAGGCGGAACGGCTTCGTGAACCCGTGGCCCAACGCCGTCAAATCAAAGAGTCGATCGCTCGACTTCAGCGGCGGATGCTGGAAATGGAGATCGCCCAATCGAAGGCCAGAGAAACCGGCGACCAGGCCCGAGTCGACGATCTGGCCGAACAGATGAAGCAGCTCGCGCTGCAAATCCGCGAACTCAACAGCCGACTCGTGCCGATCGAGCACAAGATCAGTGAACTGTTTGCCGAATGCGACATGGATGTGCTGCTGATCATCCCGGAAGGATTCGGGGAAAAGATCGAGCGGATGACCGAGGAACTGAAGACCGGGCGATTCCGTTCGACGAACGACGATTACTACTTTGGACCCACTCCGATCACCAACCGGGCCGATGAGAAGTCATTGATCGCCTACAACCGCGTTCAAGAAGCTCTGGAAAACTGGGAACGCAAAATCCTGGAGCTGCGTCTGACGGACGCTCATCTGCCTCAGTCGCTGGCCATGCCCGTCAATCCGGACCCGGTCGACGTGGCTCAGGAAGAACAAATCGCCGCAAATCTCTGGAGTAAGCTCTTTCCCGCGCTGCTGGTCATCATGGCGGTGACGGGAGCCTTCTATCCGGCCGTGGACCTGGCCGCCGGCGAAAAAGAACGGGGCACGATGGAAACCCTTCTCATCTTGCCCGCGCGTCGCTCTGAGCTGGTCCTCGGGAAGTTCCTCACCGTCATGCTCTTCAGCGTGACGACCGCCCTGCTCAACCTGGCCAGCATGGGCATTACCGGACGGTACATGATGTCGGTGGCCGGACAAGGAGCGTTCGACAAGATCGGCGGCATCTCTTTTCCGCCTCCGCTGGCTTTGATGTGGGTCTTGGTCTTGCTCATTCCGCTGGCGGCCTTCTTCAGCGCATTGTGTTTGGCTCTGGCGACCTTCGCCCGAAGCACGAAAGAGGGGCAATACTATCTGACGCCGTTGCTGATGGTCACCTTGGGCATCACCGTGTTTTGCCTTTCGCCGGCCATCGAAATGTCGTTGGACAACGACACCTCGTGGTTCTACAGCGTGATGCCCATCATGGGCGTCGCACTGTTGCTGAAAGCCTTGTTGCTCGATCCGGGCAACACCGAAGTGCTAGTGTTCGCCGTCCCGGTGTTGATCACCACCGTCGCCTACAGCTTGCTGGCGTTGTGGTGGGCCATCGAGCAGTTCAACAGCGAAGAAGTCCTGTTCCGGGAGTCGGAGAAGTTCGAAGTCCGGCTATGGATTCGCCATCTGCTGCGCGACAAAGAACCGACCCCGAGCTTCGCCGAGGCCGGCTTCTGCTTCGTGCTGATCATGCTCTTGCAATTTGCCTCGATCCGTTTCATGGGGAACGTGGTTCGGACGGCTTCGCCCGAAACGCTCGGGTTGCGCATGATGCAGGCTCTGCTAATCCAGCAGTTGGTGATCATCGCCAGTCCGGCCTTGTTCATGGGCGTGATGCTGACCACCAGTCCCAAGACAACCTTCCGGTTGCGTCTGCCCGGCTGGCGCGCAGTTGGCGCGGCGGTCTTGCTGGCTCTGGCCCTTCATCCTCTGGTCGTCGAGCTGACAGCTCGCATGCCCTTTCCCCCGCTGCCGCCGGAGGCCATCAGAGTGTTCCGCCTGATGGGGGATCCCAGACAACCGCTTTGGCTTGTGCTGATCGCCTTCGCGGCCGCTCCCGCCGTGTGCGAAGAACTGGCCTTCCGAGGTTTTATCCTCAGCGGCTTTTCCCGATCCCGCCACGTCTGGCTTCCCATCGTCCTTTCCAGCGTGGCCTTCGGCATCATGCACATGTTCCCGCAGCAGGTCTTCTACGCGACCTTGCTTGGGCTGGTTCTCGCACTGATCGTGATTCGTACCGACAGTTTGCTGCCGGCCATGGCGTTTCACTTTTTCAACAACAGCCTGTCGGTCATCCGAGGACGACTCGACTTCGGATGGGTCATGTCCGGACCGCCTCACTGGTTTTTCCGGATCGAAAGCGGGGAACTGCGGTATCAGTGGCCGCTGCTGCTATTGTGTGCTCTGGCGTCTATCGTGTTGCTTCGGTGGTTCGTCAATCGCCGGCATCCGATACGGGGCAAGGAGCAGCCGGCCGAGCCGTCCGTCCGCCCCGACACGGCCCGCGATTCGAACCTCGCCTCCCCGCCCGTCCGGATCGGCTGACCCCGGGTTCCCCCCAAGCGCCTTCTGACAGACGAAGACAGCCGGCATCAGCAGCCGGGCTGATGCCGGCCCCCAGTTTACGTGGCGTCGGGGATGTCGTCCCCGTTGTAATGTTCGTAGAAGAGCCGGCCAATCTCTTCGCTCAAACGGCTCAGGTACTGCCGTTTGAAGGTCGTGTAGGTGACCTCGTAGGTGGAGCGGGGAGCCGCGAGCGGGTACCGGGAAATCAACTCTTTCGTGTAGATTCTCTCCCCGGCGCCCTCATCGTCCGTTTGGTACACGCTGACGATAGCCTCCGACCGGCCTCGGTACAGATGAGCGCTGTTTTCTTCATAGAGGCTGAAGGACTGCAGATCGATGTAGATCACATAGCTGGCGCCAAAGGCGCGGCCGATTTCTTCCGGAGCATCCCACTCGTCATTCTCGTCCAGCCACGCGTTAATCCGATCGGGATTGATGACCCGGACTTTGTGTTGGTGCAGCCTGAAGGCAACGTATTTGGCGATTTCGTTGTCGATCGAGTCGAAATCCCAGAGGATTTCCGGCGGCGCGTAGCACACGACTGCGACCGTCACCCCAGGATCGGTCAGCGACTTGTTGGTGACGACATCGAAGTCCGGCTCGATCGACGGTGGGCCGCCAATTAAATAGCCCGCGAGGATCAAATAGTTGCACCCGGTCAGCGTGCTAGCCAAACCGAACGTCAGGATTGCTCGCGTCCAGATGGCCCGAACAGCGGGAAGTCCATCCGTGCGTCGCCTTCGCATGATTGCGTCCTTCCGTGGAGGCAAAAGTAGGATCAAATGTCTTCACCGGGGCGGTAGTCGTAAAACATTCGCGATAAGGTCCCGCTGAGCTCATCCAGGAATCGCCGCTGGAAGACCTTCAGCGACATCTGATCGGCCGAGACCGGGTAGTGTCGGGGATACTCGACTCGGAATTCCTTGACGAATACCTGGAACGTCCGTCTCGTGTCGCCTTCACGCACGACCTCGTAGACGTAGACCGATCCGTTGGCTCGGCCGCGGTACATGGCCGGACTGTTCTCCTCGCGAAACGTCAGCCGTTCGACCTCGATTTGAGCGATGTAGTCGGGATCAAACTGTTCGGCCAACTCGGTCAAATCGGCGAAGAAGCCGCCGGATTCGTCGATCCAGTTTGCAACGCGGTCCGAATCCACGACGGGCACATCGTGCCGCCGGAGGTTTCTATGGATGGCTTCCGTCAGATCGAGCTGCAGTGAGGGCAACTCCGCCTTGATCGACTCGGGCGTCGTGCAGACGACCAGCAGCTTCTTTTTCTCTTTGGCCAGGTTGACTCCCGTCCGCAGCCGAAAATCAGAGGGGACGACCGGGTCGCCCCAGATCATCTTGCCAGCCAGCACGAACAGCGAGCACCCACACAAAGTGCTAAGTCCGAAGGCAGCGACCGCGATCATCATGCCGCGAATCACGGCGTGCCGCCCGGTGACCCGCCGGAGGCTCGACGAAGAACCGGTCGAGTCGGTGGCGGCAGAAATGCCCTGGGTTCCAATGGCCGTGTGCCCGCCGTCAGCCCTCGGGCGACTGGTCGAGTTCCATGGGCAAGACATCCCACGCTTCTCCGTTTCGCGTCGAACACGGGGAACAGGTCTTCGAAGAATCGGGGAAGAAGTCTGGCTCATAGGGCAAGGACCGATTGAGGGTTCACGAACGGTCAGACGCGGTGGTTGCAGGTTTTGCGCCGGTTTTCCGGAGGAACTGTTTCTGATCGCCAAAGGAGACTCGTCGCGCCCCGGACCGCGCCGAACCTTTCGGCCGCTCCGGACGGTGTCGGAGCGGTCCAGCTAAGGCCGCATTGTTTGACCGATTGGGCGCTCCGAAGGTCTCGCAGACGGGCCGTCAACGAGGGGATTGGGGAGGAGAGGCGGATTGATAACTCTTTTTGCCGTTTGTATCAAGGGCGATTTTTCTTTGCCGCCTTTCTAATGACCAAACCCAATCGAACTCGTCTTGGCACATCCTGCCTCCTGCAATAGAATCCGGCCCGGTAGAAGGTGCTGCGTTTTGTCGACCGTCGTGGATGGACCGGCGGCGAAACCCTCTGGAGATGAGCGCCTTTGATGAGTCGTCCCTTCGTTGGGCCGCTCCTATCCCCACTCCCTTCGTTGGCCGCCTTCCAGCGGCGCCCGAGTCCCTCGGATGACAAGTTGAGATGACGTCTGCGGTCCCCTCGCCCGTTCCGATTGCTTCCCGTCGCCTGCGAGCCCGCTTCGCGAGCGGCGCTGCGGTCGGGGTCCGCCGCGTCGGCTTTCTGGCCGCTCTGCTGGTTTGCGGAGTCCTGCTGACCGGCTGTGTGCACCGCCGAATGACCATTCGCAGCGACCCGCCCGGGGCGCAAGTCCTCGTGGACGGCGAGCCGATTGGGTACACCCCCGCATCGACCGATTTCACCTATTACGGCACTCGCGAGATCACACTGATCAAGCCGGGGTACGAAACCCTGACCGTTATGCAGCCGGTGCGGACACCTTGGTATCAGATCCCCCCACTGGACTTTTTGACCGACAACCTGCTTCCCTTCCGAGTGACGAATCGCCACGACTTCACCTATACGCTCCAACCTAAACGGCTGGTGCCGACGTCCGAGCTGTTAGGGCGTGCCAACGCGCTTCGATCCGAAGCGCAAATGGGACCTTGAATCCAACGCACTTTTCCTGTACGGACGTCCACGTTCACTCGCTATGTCTGGGCTTTGCCACTGCTGCGGACTCCACCGGGATCAAGTGACCTTTGAGAAAAAGGCGAATTTGGAAAGATTCCGTGTGGCAGCCCCAAACGCGTGCCGATAATAGGCTTGCAGTCAAACCAGCCTGCCGCGCCGCCGAAGCCCCCTCCGGATAGTTTCCCTGTTGCTTCCAGGCGGCCCCTTCCTTCGCTGTCGTGCCCAATTTCCGCAAATTTTTCTCAAGAAAGGTGTTGACAACGCAGCGTGACATCCGCAACATAGAGTGATCCCTGACTGGTTGAGGAGGTACCTACCCGCCGTAGCGGCCTACGGGCTGTCCCGCCTTGGAATGACCGTTCGGCAGTCTGTCGGACGGGTTCTTGAAAAGATTTGCTGGATCGACGACCGACTGAGCTCGAGTTGTGCCGGAAGTGCGCAGTGCGGCGAGCCGACGTGACGCCTCGCAAGGTCGGTCCAGGGCTGTGGGCGAATCAAAACACAAAACGAGAAGAGCTTCGGGGCAGCCGGTTCGCAATAGGGGCCGCGCGACGGAGCCACGGCGCAGACGGGGACAGTCCGTGTGCGGTTCGGTGAAGATGCTGTTCGGGTCGTGTAGGGTCTATCACTGGATTGAATGAGGTTAGGAGTACAATGATAGGAAGGTCTGACAAGGAACAGAGGTTCTTTGTGGACGCGTTTGACCAGACGCCGGTGGACGCGGACGAAACGCCTTTCATTTCGATTGACTTGTCGGAATTCGGCGTGGATCCGCGGCAGCCGACCAAAGCGCGGCCGGGATCGGATGAAAAAGTCCGGATGCTTGCGGCGCGCTACGCGGCGGGGCTGCCCCTCTGGCACGAGGAGGATTGCTACGATCACAGCGAGGCGGAAGATTCTGAACCGATCGACCCCATGGATTTGGCCGATTTCGAGGACGACCAGTTCGACGACGAAGATTGTGAGTTGATCGGCGAACTGGATTGACGCCGGAATCTTTCCGGGCGAGATGTGCGCAAAGGCGGCGTGGTATGCCCTGCTCCGCTGAGAAAGATCGCGGTGGGGCGACGGCGGGCCAAGCGTGGTGATCACTGGCTGTCGCCCCTTCTTGGTAGCACCGCGACACCGGTCCCGTAAGGAGCGTGTCCCTGACTGCCGCAGCGGAGATAGCAAGACCGGTTGCGATTCTCCGAAAGGCACAACGATACTCGCCCAAAACGAGTCTCCGCCTGCCCGGACACGTGACTTTTTTGTCGCTGGCCGAACCGCCCCGGCCTCCAACGGCTCGCTCGTCCGCGATCGATTGGGGCGGAGGCGGAACGGACTTCTTTGCTCGTGGCCTCGAGACGTCGGTTTTCGCTGAGGCCCTCCGGAGGAGTTGACGGGCAGATCACCTACGCGCGACGCGGTTCTGCGCTTTAGGTCATGCGGCGTGCGGACGGGATCGGTCTCTGCTTCCGATCTATTCAGCCCCTCGTCACCAGCGCGGAGCGTCGGTTGCGAGAAGGGTGTCGGTAAGAGTCCGCTCAACGGCGTGCGGTGTGGGGCCACGCGACGCGGCCGGGAGGAACTTCTTTCATCAGCGTGACCGCACAGAAGTTGTGCGCAACTGCCCCGACGGCCCTCCCAAGCCGCGTCCCTTCTCAACCACTTTACTGCCCGCTAGGCACGGACTGGTCGGCAGCTCGTCCAACCCTCACCGTTTGTCGTATTATCATACGTTCCGTAGTTTTCATGCTGATGCTTCTCCGCTCGAGCCCTCCGTGCTATACTTTCTAACTGATGTTTGCCGCGGAACAGGTCGCGGGTGTCCAGGTCAATCACGGCTCCAAAAAAACGTCCTGGGTACCGCGTTTGCCTTTTCAGGAGGAGGCGTCATTCTGGGAGGGGATCATGGAAACGAGGGCATCGAATCCATGCCAAATGGATGTGCAGATCCGGCAAGTGTTGCGGTGCTATCCGGCAGAAGCCCTGATCCCTTCCGGATGCTTTTTGGTGGGCATCCTGCTGCTGCCGGTCCAACTGTATGTGGGGATAGGCCTGCTGATTGCGGGTGTGGCGAGCGGCGTCCGAGTGATCGGCATGTGGAGATCGTTGTTCTGGGAATTCGATCTGTGTCCCGGCGTAGTGTTGGACGGTGAAGTAGGATTGATCGCCGTATGGACGGACCTCACGACAGGACGGGATCGGTATGACTATCCAGCCGTCCGCGTGCTCAAAACCCCCCTTCACCGTGCTGTCGGCAGAGTCCTGAAACGGGGGACCCGATTGGCCACCGTGGCATCGTACACGGGGAGTCCTCTCGAACGACGATGGCGGAATTTCCATCCGATACCGCTCCATTGTGGGACGCGGGACACCAGAGCGATAGCGAACGCAAGAAGTCGCATCCCCGACGAGGCGTGGGAAGAATTGGCGTATGCCGTGCGGCTGTTGCCGCGTCCGTTTCGGCCAGGTTTGTACCTGGTGGATGATCTGGAAGATGAGGCTGAGCAGAATCTCGGACCACGGGCGGCGAGTTGGGTGAGGCCCCGAGGCCCCCGCCCTCCAAAGCTCACGGGAACGGAAAAGGTCCGCCAGTTCGTTTTTCGGACAGGAGTGGTTTTCTTGTTGCTGGTGGCGCTCGCTATCGGAGGAGGCCTCTTTTTTGCCTGGATGCAAAACCGGCCTCGCGCGGTCCCGCCGGTGGCACAACCGGGCGGGCCGCAACTTCCCGGAGCTCACCAGCCACCGGCGGCAGGAGCTCAAGTTCCGCCGCCCCGCGAACAGCCACGACCGCGTTTCAGCCCCCTGGGGCGGCGCACCGCACGTCAGACGCCGGCTGCCGAAGGCGCAAACTCCGAGAACGCGGCTCCCAACGCCGGACCGGACGGCGGAGGGTTCATAGCGTCTTCCCCGCGACAGCCGGGACCGCGGGGCGTGCCTCCGGGGATGACAGCTCGAACATCCGCGCGCCAACCGGCGAAGACGCCGTCTCGCAGGGCAAACCGGGCGGAGTCTCCGCCAGCAATGACGGAAAAGCGATTGGCTCGGGGCACCACCGCCCCTCAAACGTTTGGCTCGACGTCCGTGGAAAACCGTCGCACCGCGTTCCGGCCCAGTCGCGACGGTGAGACAGAGGACGAAAAACAGACGACTAACGCATCGGCGTCCCAGCCTCGGTCCTCTTGGAAAGTCGGCCAGCGTGTCGAAGTGTTGTGGGGCTCCCACTGGTTCCCCGCGGAGGTTCTGCAACTGCTGCCCCACGGCCGGGCGAAGATTCATTACGTCGGATGGGACTCGATGTGGGACGAAGTTGTCCCGGCCAGCCGCATCCGGCTACCCCAGCCCGACAAATCTGCGTCGTCTGCACCCCGGTGACAAACGGCGTCTTCGAAGCAAACCGACCAAGCCAGAGAGCCCCTCGATCACGGCAGCAGGTGGCCGAGCTTGTCCCGTTTCGCTGCCAAGTACTCTTCCCGATGCTTCTCTGGGGGCGCGACGATCGGCACCTGCTCGATAACCTTCAAGTCCCACGTTTGCTCGAAAGATTTCGTCTTCTTAGGATTGTTCGTCAAAAGCCGAATGCGGGACAGCCCGAGATCTTTCAGAATCTGCAGTCCAATCATGTAATCGCGCTGGTCCGCTTTGTACCCCAACC
>JAADHY010000020.1:0-4418 GCA_013151585.1 Planctomycetota bacterium | reverse complement strand
GACAGCGCCCGTTCCTTCTTCAGCGATCATTTGCATCGCCAGTTCCAACTGATCGCCACAGTCGCAGCGAAGCGACGCTAGGACGTCGCCGGTGAAACACGACGAATGCATACGGATCAATGGAGCCTCCGCCGCGACCAAATCGCCCCAAACCAGCGCCAGCGGTTCTTGATCTTCGTGTTCGACACGGTAGGCAATCACCCTCACCGGGCCGTATCGGCTTTCCAAGACTGTTTCCACTTCGCGATGGACCAACTGTTCGCGCAGCCGTCGGTGACGAATCAGCTCCTCAATGGTGACGATCGGAATCTCGAATCTCTCGGATAGTTCGCACAGCTCCTCGTACTGAGCCATGCCTTCACCACGAGCACTGAGAATCTCGATCAGCGCGCCGACAGGACGCAGTCCTGCCATCCGGAGCAGATCAACGGTCGCCTCTGTGTGTCCCGCCCGCCGGAGCACGCCTCCGTCTTTGGCCAGCAAAGGCCAAACGTGTCCCGGACGCACAAAATCCTCCGCCCTGGCTTCGGGATCGCTCACGGCACGGATCGTCTTGGCCCGATTCTCGGGACTGACGCCTGTCCCGCTGGATCGGTGGTCGATCGGAGTGAGAAAGGGCGTAGCCGTCTGCGAGGTGTTCGCACTTTCGTCGACGATCGGCGTCAGCCGAAGCCGCTTGGCCACCTCAGACACGAGCGGAACACAAAGCACGCCCCGTCCATGCCGCAACATGAAGTCCACCTGCTCCGGAGTGATCGTCTCGGCCGGGCAGACAAAGTCCCCTTCGTTCTCCCGATCCTTGGCGTCGATTACGATGATCATGCGCCCGGATTTCAGCGCAGCCAAGGCCGTATCCACGGCGCTGTCGATTCGCGACTCTTGCGGGCCAGTTGCTGGCATCGTCCGATTGTCTCTCGGTCTTGGTTCGTATGGGGTTCCGCCGTCGCCTTGTAAGCGATACCGGCGGGGACAAGGCTCGTCTGCTATTCTAAACACAACCTGTCTTGCGACAACCGTGGCGCGCAAGACTCCGCGGCCGCGGCGTGCGACGCACCTGGTGATTTTGGGCGAGTTGCACGAGAAAGTCCTCGCTTCCGCAAGCGGGAAGGATTTGTCTTTGTCGCGGCCGCGCCCTTCAACCGAACCGGCGGTCCGGCGGTTGGCCGAGCCCGTCCTGCAAGGCTGGAACAGGGCTTTTCCCTGTCTGCCGGAACTGCTCCTTGACAATCTGCTCGCGTCCCGGTGAAATAGCGTCTGATCATGTGGACGCCCGCATCAGCCGACGGCTCCTCAGGTTCTCGTCATGCGGCAAGAGGATTTCCACGCACGTTCTGAACCGGGAAGCAAGGGGCACGGAGTCCGGTCGACCGCGGGGGAGCACTTGGGGGCTTCGGCTACCAAAAACACAGCCGAACCCATCGGCCCTTGACGAGTGCAATTACACTGCCGTCAGGGAGCTGCGCCGTGTAGGGCCCAACGCGTTCCACGCTTTGGGCGCGAAAGGGGCAGCGTTTACCCGTTTCGGTTACCAGTCGGATATTCGCATTATCCTGCAAAGCCTCGGCGGTCTCATGAGCGACAATCCCCACAAGTCACTGATAGACGATGCACCGGGAACTCACCCACTACACTTGCTGATTCGGATAGCCCTGATTGCAACCTATCCGCTTCTTGCTGTTTCCATCCTCGCTTTCATCGGACTGTCTTTCGGCGGTGCCTTTGTTGCCCAGTTTTCTATCGAAAACAAGACCGATAAGACGATTTTTGTCACCCCCGTCGGGACGGTTGGCGGAGAGGGCAACCGTCACCCACTTCGCGTCTACATGTGGCCGTTTCCGCCGATTTCGTCAGCACAACGCGGCGGCTTCGAGGTCCCACCCAACAAATCTGTCGCCATTATTTACGATATGGATGATATCAACTTCTCGGAGATCGTCGTCCACGATCATGGTGGCGAACGGGGGCAATTGGTTGCGAATCCCAACCCAACGCAAAACCAATATCACCCCCCGACGAAAAAGCATTTCGTAGTTGATGATCTTGATTCTCTCGTCCCTGTGCCCGGTCCTGTTCGTAAGGCGGCACGTGAAGCTCAGCTTCCTACAATCGCTCCGTGGATCGAGGCCGGCGTCCTTGTGGTTCCGTGGGTTGCGTTCGCCGTGTTGTCATGGCTTGACCGATCGTGGGGCAAATCAAACGCCGGACGAAAACGTGTTGTCAGTGGAACGTGAATGCCGGCTAACAAGGCACCCCACCGGCGCAGGCACCGTCTGTGGCCTTGCGCGCCTGTCGTTTCGGGTGCGTTGTTTGGGAGCGTCAAGATGAATCCCACCGGACCGCGTGGCCGGTGGTCCTGCTCCTTCGCAGCACGAAAGGTGACACGATGATCTGCAGATTGCTCCACGCGTTATTCGGCGCATTCCTTGGAGCACTGATCGCTATTGGTGCTTTGTGGTACTTCGTCGATCAGATCAATTGGGGTTTTGTGTGTCTCAGTGCTGGAGCTTGCGCTATTCTTGCTTTTGCATGGGGGGAGCCATTCCTGGACTGGCTCAAAGAAGTCTGGTGGTGGACGTAAGGAAAAACCAGAAGGGAGTGATTTTGCGAAGCCGCTCCGAAACATGTGTTGCATCGGAGCGGGCTGCGTCGTTCGGATTTCAACGTTCTTCGACTCCATGAAGCTTTCCGGTAGCTCCACGATCATCGGTGCTGTCCCGTCCGTCCAGCGATTCTTGACGTTCGGCCGATCAAGTGACAAGTGAGGCGCAACATGGAAACGCTATGGCGATGGTTCTTTCGATTCGTCATCGGCGTCGGCATTGTGTTCGTCGCTTTCACGGTTTTGCTCGTTATCGGAATGAATCGCCCCAACGTGATGCAGTCCAACGGATACACCGGCATAACGCCGGATGCTGTCGCGGCTACACTCTCTCACTCTCTTCCCAAAACGGCGCACAACATACGTTATTGCAGAGCGTCGGTCGGCATAGGCGGGCGACTGCTTATTTATCGCTTTTCGGGATCCTTGCCCGATCTCCACGCGCACGCTCACGCTGAATTTGCTGCGCATTGGGAGAAACCGCGACTGAAAAAGACACGCAATTCCCCGTCTCCGATAACAGAGCACACCATTGCGCTATACAAATCGGGATTCGGCGTTGATGCCGATTGGATGCTGCCGCCGCCCGAAGCTTTTGGTACACTTTATGAATCCGCAGATGGGCGGTCTTCGCATCGGCCGAGGATTTTTGTCGATGAGGCAAATGGCGTCCTGTACTTTCATATGACCGATTAACACACAGGCAACTCCGAAACGCTGGCCATGCCGTCATGCACCGGTGTGGCGGTGGCCAACCTGTTTCGAATGGAAAAACCAAAGCCCGCCACGTGGTGCTGGCGGCCGTTCGACGGCAGAAAGTACAGCAGCGCCGTTTGGCATTCGGGAGATGTGAGCAAGAATGAGAAACTATACCAGAAAAGAAGGGCAGTACCTGGCTTTCATCTACAATTACACCAAGATCAACGGTCGCCCTCCGGCGGAAGCGGACATGCAGCGGTATTTCGGCGTGAGTCCTCCGGCGGTGCATCAGATGGTGCTGAAATTGGAGGAAGGCGGGTTCATATCGAGGCAGCCGGGCCAAGCGCGCAGCATCCGAGTGTTATTACCTCCTGAGGAGCTTCCCAATCTGGAGTGATTGGAGTGAAAAAGAATCGAACGACCGATTCGCGTCTGTCGTTCGTTGCCAAGGAACAACTGGAGGATCGGTGGAAGCATCGGTGCTCGGGGCGGACGAGGGCGAATCGCCCCGTAGCGACCGCACGCCGCCAGCGGTCAGAGTCGGGCTCGGTGTTGTATCGCCTGGGCGTTGGCATACGCGGCCGGTAGCGAACGGGCCGGCGGCTGCACCCGATCCGCGGTTCCTTAGCCGCTGCGTGCGACGCACTTTCTGATTTCGGCGGCCGGCCTGAAAAAGAAAGTTGTCCCCTCTGCCGCTTTGCGGGGTACGCTAAGCGCGCAAGCTGGGGGAGAGAAGGCTTTGTTTCGCGAGTCGGCCTCCAAGTGGGACCGATCGGCCATGCAAACCCTGTCGTGCGCCGCCGCTGCCGGCGTCAAGCATTTTCCGCTTGAATCATCCGTTCGAAGCCGCCAAACTGGAAAGACGCGCGTGGTCCGGCCTCGCCAAGTCCGCCCGGCCGACCTCACTTCCGAGCTCGTTCTGCAGACTCCCTGGTCGGTAGCCCGAAGGTCACAAGGCTGTGGCGACATGATGTTGCCACCACACGCGAAATGTTTCCCCGTCCGTGGTTTGTCCTGCTGTTTCGCGAGAACTTTCGGAGACGCTGCCTGCGATGAGTGAACAACTGGAGAAACGACTGTTTTCCGAGCTGGAACAAATCGCGCTGATTGATCCGCACAC
>JAADHY010000353.1 GCA_013151585.1 Planctomycetota bacterium | reverse complement strand
TGCACCAAGACTTGCAGTGTGATGAGAGAAAGGACCGACCGCTTACAGGAAGCCAATCGCGTTGCCTTGCTTTGCTCAGCCCCCCGCCTATAATTCGCTTGCAGTTCGAAGAGGAACGAACTGTGCATTGTTGCAGACAACCCGGGAGGCCGCGGGGACGATGAATCGAGCTCTTGAGCACTGGTGCCGCGATGTCTGGGTAACGGTTGCGACGGTCGCCAAAGCCATGTGGACGACGCTTTTCATGTGGTTTTGGACCTACCGCCGTCGGGCGTTTACCGAGGTCTTCGAGTATCCCGAAGTTCCAGTTCCGGTTCGGCCTCGCTATCGCGGCTTTCATCGTTACGACTTGACGACGTGCATCGCCTGCGAGCGGTGTGCTCAGGCCTGCCCCGTCGATTGCATCTACATTGAGAAGATCAAGAGCCCCGTTGGAAAAGGTTTTCAGGTCAACGCCTTCACGATCGACTACAGCAAGTGCATGTTTTGCGCGCTGTGCGTGGAGCCGTGTCCAGTGGACTGTATCTTCATGGGGTCGAACTACGACCTGAGCTGCTACAGCCGGGACGGGTGCATCGTTGACTTCGCGAAGTTACCGTTGGAGGTGGCTTTTGGTCAGGCGACGCTCAACCCGACCGTTGTCGCCGAGTCGAAGGTGTTGAACGAGCCGGTTTTGGTCAAGGGCGAGCCGAGTCCTTTCGAGTATTCGGCTGAGGCGAAGTAGCGCCGCATCTGAATCGGTGGAAACGAAGCGAAGCCGCGGGATCGCGACTTGACAGTTACGACAGACGAAGGTCCGGGCGGAACGCTCTGGCCTCCTGCGTCGGTCCGGCCGGCAGCGGGGCCGAGGCAATGGGAGCGGCTGGTGGCGCGTCGGGGCCAAGCGAGATAAAAGAAAAGGAGCCGTCATGGCTGCGGCCAAACGATCGGCGAGACGATCCTCCAAGAAGCGGAACTTCACGTTGGAAGAAGCGAATCAGCGGTTACCTCTCGTTAGGGCGATCGTCAAAGACATCGTCGAGCTGTACCGCGATGTGCATGAGCGGCGAGAGCGTTTGAACCGGATTCGGCATTCTTACCGATCGAGCTCACGATTCACACCGAACGTATACAGCGAAGAGCTAGACCAGATCGAAGAGGAACTGGATCGTGACATCGAGCGGCTGGACGGCTACGTGAAAGAACTGCGGGAATTGGGCGTTGAGTTGAAGGATCCGATTCTCGGATTGGTCGATTTTCCGACGATTATTGAGGGGCGTCGGGCGTACCTTTGCTGGAAGTTGGGGGAGCCGGAAGTCGCCTATTGGCACGAATTGGATGCTGGCTACGCCGGCCGACAGTCCTTGCTGGAAGGCTCAATCGCCTCGGATCATCCCGACTCCGACAAAGAGAGCCCCGGCCCGTGACGGCGAAAGGACCGCGTCGGCAAGCGGCGATCCGGCACGACGGGCTGCCGGAAGCTTGCGGTGCCTGAGCCTCTCGGCTTGAATGTTAGGGCTTGCCACACCACACCGCCACGCGATCGTGCATCGGATCAGACCCCACATGACCAACGACACGGACACAGAAAGGTAGTTCGAAGCCCATGACGGACCTCGTTGGCCACTTTCTGGTATTTGTCGCGGGTGGAATCCTGATTGGCTTGATCCCGTTGCTGCTCGGACGACTGCTGCGGCCCCAGCTTCCCAATCCGGAAAAAGAGGCGACGTACGAGTGCGGCGAGCCGACCATCGGGTCCAGTTACATCCAGTTTGATTTACGGTTCTACACAGTCGCGCTGCTCTTCATCATTTTCGATGTCGAGGTGGCGTTTTTCTTTCCATGGGCCGCTGTCTATGGTGGGGCCATGCAACTGGCGCACGCGAAGCTCGAGCCGACCGCCCGAGTGGCTCTGTCGGAAAAACTGCTCAACCAAGCCCCCGGGACGCTGCCAGAGGAGAAGGCCATCTCCGCCGCGACGGCTACCAAATTGGGATGGACGGCGCTGGCGGACATTTTTGTCTTCTTCGGGGTGTTGTTAGTCGGCTTCGCTTACGTGTGGAAACGCGGAGATCTGGATTGGGTGCGGGCAATCGCTCAGCGTGCCAAACGGCCAACGCCGGCCGTCGCGCCGCCCATCGCCGAGCCGACGCCCACCGAGCCACAGCCGATCGGCTGATCACCGGGATCGGTGCAATCGCTCTGGAAGCCGAAGAATTCCACCGAAGACGCCAGGCAGGCGATCAAACGACACTCCAAAGATCTTGCAGCCAGTGCCCGGCAACTTGAGACGACCAGACCCAGTGGAATCGCGAGCAACAAGGACTGCGGAATGACCGCCGAAGAAATCTTTCGATTGCTGCAGGAACAGTTCGGCGAAGAGAAGATTCCGGGCGCCAACCTGGAAGCCCGAGATCCGTGGATCGAGGTGGCTCCGGAGGCCATCGTGGAGGTGGCGACGTTCCTGCGGGATGATCCGCGGTTGCTTTTCGAGCATCTCAACAATTTGTGCGGCGTCGATTACTTCCCGCCGGATCCCAAGAAGGCGGCCAAATTCGAGCATGAGCCGCACATCGAAGTGGTCTATCACTTGTCCAGCTTTTCACTCAAGCACCGCATCACAATCAAAGTCAAACTGCCGCGGTGGAAGGACGGCCAAGAAGGTGAGTTGCCCGAGGTGCCGTCTGTAGCCGGCGTGTGGGCGATTGCGGACTGGCACGAGCGGGAAGCGTACGACTTGGTCGGGATTCGTTTTGTGGGACACCCGAATTTGATGCGGATTCTTTGCCCTGAGGACTGGGAGGGACATCCGCTGCGGAAAGATTACGAGTTTCCGGAGGAGTACCACGGAATCCGCGTTCGGTGACAGCACGAAGGAACGGGGCCCCGCCCCCGGCGGCGATTCCTGAGGATCCAGCAGAGGTTGAAGACATCCGAAGCAAAGCATTCGGCAACAAGAACGTCCAAGAACCGTTTGGCAGGTACGCCGATGAGCATGCAGATTGACGATCCACGGGTCGTAGAATTCGACGTCCGAACGGACGAAATGCTGGTCAACATGGGGCCGCAGCATCCGAGCACGCACGGAGTGCTTCGGCTGTTGCTGCGCACGGACGGAGAGATCATCCAGGAGGTGACTCCGCACATCGGCTATCTGCACCGGTGCGCGGAAAAAATCGGCGAGAATCTGGCACCGCCCCAATGGATCCCCTACACCGATCGGATGGACTATTTGGCTGGCATGAACATGAACTTGGGCATGGCGCTGGCCGCTGAGAAGCTGATCGGCATGGAGGTGCCGGAGAAGGCCATGGTCATCCGGCTGATCGTGGCGGAGCTGAACCGGATCGCCAGCCATTTGGTCGCGATGGGCGCTTATGGGTTGGATTTGGGCTCATTCAGCCCGTTTCTGTGGGGTTTCCGTGAGCGGGAGATCATCCTTGATCTTTTCGAAGAGGTGTGCGGGGCCCGTTTGACGTACAGCTACGTCACCGTTGGCGGCGTGACGCACGACCTGCCGGAAAAAGTGGTCATCCCGCCGGGACTGGCCGCCATGACCGGACGCCCCAAGTCCGAGACGCTCTCGTGGCTGGAAGCGACATCGTTGTTCCTCGATTGGCTCCAGCCCCGAATCGAAGAATACCACACGCTTTTGACGCGCAATCACGTTTTCATCAAACGGACGGCCAACATCGGCGTTCTTTCGCGCGAGATGGCGATCAGCCACGGCTGCACGGGGCCGGTCCTTCGGGGCAGCGGCGTCGACTGGGACCTGCGGCGTGACGGTGAGCCCATCTATACGCGCATGTACGACGATTATGACTGGAAGGTGATCTTCGCCCCGTTCGAGGAAGCCCCGCCGGAAGTCGTGGTCGGTGACAGTTGGTGCCGGTACTTCGTCCGAATGTTGGAAGTGGTGCAATCGATCCGGCTGGTCCGACAGGGAATCGAGCGCTACCCGAAAGCCGAAGGCGAGTACCGGTTGCCCTACAAGATGAACAGCAAACTGCCCAAAGATGAATGCTATTTGGAAACGGAGTGTCCGAAGGGGCAGATGGGCTTCTACTTTGTGGGCGACGGAGCTCCCCAGCCACTGCGGGCTCGAGCCAAGAGCTCCAGCTTTTGCAACCTTTCGATCACATCGGCCATTTCGCGGGGAACGTTGCTGGCCGATATTCCCGCGATCGTTGGGTCATTGGACATCGTTCTGGGCGAAATCGACCGGTGACTCATCTGCACCTGCCAAAAGCGAAAAGCGAGACGCCTCCAGTAGCTCTCGGGCCTCCCAGTGCTTTGCGGTAGCATTAAGTTCGGATTGCGCGGGAGTCTGGTGCGGCCGTCCCGGCGCACCGGTACAGGCGAGACGCCTGCCCCACAAGATGGTTTCTCGGCGCAGTAAAAGAGGGAGCCTTTTTGGCTCCCCGTCGCAAGCTGGTTGATTTCGCGGCGTGAGACGCTTCGAGCGGACGGCTCGGCGTATCGTCTGCCGTAGCTGTTGCCTGGACGACGCTCGTCCGGCACCGACGGTGCCCGCGCGGATCACTCGCTGAAAGCCGCGTCGAAGGCGCGGGCTGACGGCTCGAAATCGATGTTCTTGACAAACTGGCACGCCTCGCGCGCCCCGTGCTCCCGATCCATGCCGCTGTCTTCCCACTCGACCGACAAAGGCCCGTCATAATTGACGGCGTTGAGGGCTCGGATAATCTCTTCGAACCGCACACCGCCTCGGCCGACGCTGCGGAAGTCCCAGCCCCGCCGCGGATCGCCGAAGGGCAAGTGACTGGAAAGAATGCCCGTGCGTCCATTGAGCGTTACCGAGGCGTCCTTCATGTGGACGTGGAAAATCCGGTCCGGGAAGTAACGGATGAACTCGACCGGATCCACGCCCTGCCACAGCAGGTGGCTCGGATCGAAGTTGAAGCCGAACTCTTCGCGCCGGTCCAACGCGTCCAGAGCCCTTTCGGCGGAATAGATGTCGAAGGCGATCTCCGTCGGGTGCACCTCTAGGGCGAACTTCACGCCGCACTCCTGGAAGACGTCCAAGATCGGGTTCCAAAGATCGGCCAGCAGTTTGTAGCCCGCATCGATCATTTCGCGCGGTACGGGCGGAAAATCATAGACCAAATGCCAGATGCTCGAGCCGGTAAAACCGTTGACGACCCCCACGCCCAACTTTTGAGCGGCTCGGGCCGTGTTCTTCATCTCCTCGATGGCTCGTTGGGTCACGCCGTCCGGATCGCCGTCGCCCCAGACGTACTCGGGCAGGATGGCCTTGTGCCGTTCGTCGATCGGGTCGAGAATCGCCTGGCCGACCAGATGGTTCGAAATGGCGAACAGTTGCAGATCGTACTTTTCCAACAGCTCGCGTTTCCGGGCACAATACGTGTCGTCGGACAGCGCCTTGTCGACTTCGAAGTGATCCCCCCAGCAGGCCAGCTCCAAACCGTCGTAACCGAACTCGCTGGCCTTCTTGCAAAGCTCTTCCAGAGGCAAATCGGCCCACTGGCCCGTGAACAACGTGACTGGGCGCGCCATTGGTGACCCCCTTTCGTTCTCGTTGACAAAAACGTCGCAACCTAACCGCCGTCACGCCGGCTCAGCAGCGAGTCCCTGCCGAAGGTCAGTGTCTCGGACCCGACTCTTCTGCCAGTCGGTTTCGACAGCCAGGCTGGCCCAACCCACGCAACAAACGCGAGCGTTCAAGTTAAAGCAGAGCTGGTCCAAAGTCAATGAACGCCTCCGCGCGATCGGTCTCTTCAGCCTAACCCGCAACCACCCCGGACGCGTCGCCCAGGCAGGGCAAGACGCTGCGAGTTTGCCGGCTGCGGCAACTGCGTAATCTGCATGGAAGAGAATCGGAAAGCGCGATTGTCGCCGGGAAAACGCGGACCGCCCGGAGGGGTGGACGGCGGCGTGGTACAATTCGATAATGGCTCGCCACAGCGCATCCTCGGACCACTATCTGCAATTCGAGATCGACGTATGGAACCTCTAGCCGTTTTCCAACAACTGGCGATTTCCACATTGCTCGGGCTGCTCGTCGGGCTGCAGCGAGAGCGGACGGAATCGAATCTAGCGGGCATCCGCACGTTTCCGCTGATCACGCTTTTCGGCACGCTTTGCGCACTGCTGTCGTCACAGTCGGGCCAAGTCTGGGTCTTGCCGGCGGGGCTTTTGGCTCTGGTGGCGCTGATTTTGGTTGGGAACTTCCCGAAGTTGCGTCAGGCCGAGCCTGATCCGGGCGTGACGACCGAGATGGCGATGCTGGTCATGTTCGCCGACGGGGCGGTCGTGGCGTTCGGGACGCACATGTGGATCGTGGCCGCGGCCGTGGCGGGCACGGTGGCGATGCTGCTGCACCTGAAGCCGCAAATGCACGGCTTGGCCGCTCGCATGGGCGACGCCGACTTCCGCGCCATCATGCAGTTTGTCCTGATCACGTTCATCATCCTGCCGGTGCTGCCGAACAAAGGTTATGACCCGTTCGATCCGTTCCGGCCACTGTTGCCGCCCGATTTCGGCGAGTTCCCCGTGCTGAACCCGTACGAAGTGTGGCTGATGGTGGTGCTGGTGGTGGGCATCAGCCTGGGCGGCTATGTGATTTACAAGCTTTTTGGCCGCCAGGCGGGGATCGTGTTGGGTGGCATCGTCGGAGGGACCATCTCCAGCACGGCGACGACGGTGAGCTACGCGCGGCGCACCGTGACGGCCCCCGAGGCTTGTGGCTTGGCGGCCATCGTGATCATGATCGCCTCGACGATCACGTTCATCCGCGTTTTGCTGGAGATTGCCGTGGCGGCTCCGTCCTTGTTGCCGGTGGCATTCTGGCCGATCGTGGCCCTTATGAGCGTAGCGGCGGCTTTGGCCGCTGTCGCGTGGATGGCGCACGGACGGCAAGAGAATGACATGCCCGAGCAAGAGAACCCGACAGAGCTTAAGTCGGCCATCGTCTTCGCGGTCGTGTACGCCATCGTGCTCGTAGGTGTGGCCGTGGGCAAGCATTATCTGGAAAACGAAGGCTTATACGTGATCGCCGCCATCTCCGGCATGACGGACATGGACGCCATTACGCTCTCCTCGTCGCGGTTGGTCCAAAGCGGACAGTTGGACGCCCAGATCGCCTGGAGGTTGATCCTGATCGGCAGCTTGTCCAACATAGTCTTCAAAGGCCTGATCGTTGCGGCCATGGGACATCGGCGCCTTTTGGCTCAGATTTCCGGCCTGTTCGGTGTGACGTTGGTGGCCGGGATCGCGATTCTGGTCTGGTGGCCGTGAGCCGCGGGGCGGGCCGATTCCCTATCGGACTTGGTGGAACATCTTTCTTCTCGTCTGCAAGCTTCGCACTCTTGTGGGTCGGAGTGACGAAGTCATAATTCCCAGAGGAGTTGCTCATGCTGATTGGAGTCTTGTCCGACACCCACGATCATCTGGACCGGCTGGCAGCGGCCCTTCGGCATTTTCGCGAGGCGGGCGTCGAGGCCGTCCTTCATGCGGGGGACTTGGTGGCTCCCTTTGCTGCCAAAACCCTGAAGCAATGGACGGGGCCGCTCTATGTCGTCTACGGGAACAACGACGGCGAACGCAAGGGGTTGAAATCGGTGCTCCCGCAGATTACGGACGGGCCGATTCCTGTGGATTGCGGAGGCCGACGAATCAGTCTGGATCATTATCCGCCCAGCACGGAGCGGCCGGCCGTCGAAGGGGCGGACATCGTGATCTTTGGACATACGCACGAGTTGAGCAATGAGCAGCGCGATGGAGTCCTGTACTTGAACCCGGGCGAATGCTGCGGCTGGGTCAACGGTCGGGCGACGGTGGCCGTGTTGGACACGGACAAGCTGGAGGCGCGGATTGTCGACGTGGCCACCGTTTCGTGACGCTCGCTGTCGCAGGCCATGCCACCACGGGAGTCAAAGTCCATGGACTTGACCGGTAAAGTCGCGATCGTGACGGGCGGCGCCGTGCGGATCGGCCGAGCGATTGCCCAAGGGCTCGCCCAGCATGGCGTGCGCGTCTGCGTCCATTTTGGGCGGTCGCGGGAGCAAGCCGAGCAGCTCACGCGGTCTTTACGCAAAGCCGGGGCTCAGGCGGCGTGCGTTTCGGCCGACCTGCGCGAGCCGGTCCGGGCCGCCGAGACTGTTCTTCAGTTCGCCAACGAGACGTTCGGCCGCGTTGACATCCTGATCAACAGCGCCGGCATTTTTGAAGCGTCCTCGTGCGCCGAGGCGACCGAGGAACAGTGGGACCGGCACTTTGCGATCAATTTGAAAGCTCCGTTTTTCCTGGCACAGACCTTTGCTCGGGCGGTGGGCGATCAGCGGGGACACATTGTTAACGTGGCTGATTGGCGGGCGCTGCGGCCGAGCCGCGGACACCTGATCTACTCGATCACCAAAAGCGGGCTGGTGGCCCTGACGCGGCTGCTGGCTCTGGAGTTGGCTCCATCGATTCAAGTCAACGCATTGGCTTTGGGGGCGATCTTGCCGCCGGATGGTCAGTCCACTTGGGCGGAGTCGGCGCCCATCCTCGAAAAAATCCCGCTGCGGCGAGTCGGCTCACCGGAAGCCGTGGCGGACGCGGTCCTGTTTCTGTTGCGGTCGGATTTCATCACGGGTGAGGTTTTGCACATAACCGGTGGACAAGAGCTGGAGGGCGGTTAGCACCGAGTCCGCTTTGGGACGGCGGATGACACCGAGTGAGTAGCTCGGTTCCCCCTTTCGCAACACAGGCCTGAACGAAGCCCGGCTTTTCGGAAAAGCCGGGCCTCTGCCGACGGCGATGAAGAGGTCGGCTTTGCACAGGTTGTATGCCAACCGACCGGCTCAGGAATCACAAACGTGTGGGAGTAAGGAACGGCGATGGCTGATCAGATCGAGATCAAAGACCTGCTCGTTCGGGCGATTCTCGGAATCAACGACGATGAGCGGGAGAATCGTCAGGATGTCGTGATCAACCTGACTTTGGAGACCGACACCCGTCCGGCCGGACGCTCCGACGAGATCCGCGATGCCGTCAACTACCGCACGATTGCCAAGCGAGTCATCGACCTGGCCGAGCAATCTCGGTATTTCCTGGTCGAGCGGTTGGCTGAGGAAATTGCGCGCGCGTGCCTGGCCGATGAGCGAGTCCAGCGGGTGCGTGTCAGCGTGGAAAAGCCGTCCGCTTTACGATTTGCTCGGTCGGTGGGAGTGACGATTGTGCGGGACCGGTCCGATGTCTGAGCCAGCCGTTCGCCGGTTCTACCTGTCGCTCGGTTCCAACATTGAGCCTGCTCGCCATTTGCCAGCGGCGGTGAAGGCGCTGGGGCAGTACGGTCGGATCGTGGCGGTCTCGTCGGCGTGGGAAAGTCCGCCGGCCGATGGTTCGGATCAAGCTCACTATGTCAATGCCGCCGTTCTGCTGGAAGCGGACCTATCTCCCGAAGAATTCTGCGGGCAGGTCATCCCGTCGATCGAGGCCAGTCTGGGACGTCGACGCGATCCGCTCGACAAGTATGCTCCGCGCACGATCGACATCGATCTTAGCTTGGTCGATCAGGACACTCTGCAGATCGGGCACCGCCGGATTCCCGATCCGGACATCCTCACCCGAGCTTTCGTGGTTGTGCCGCTGGCCGAGATCGCTCCGGAGTACGTCCATCCTCAGACGGGCGAAACGTTGCAGCAGATTGCCCGTCGGCTCTGGTTGAGCCAACCGTCGCTCGTTTTGCGTCGCGAGATCACACGAGAAATGAATGAGGCACGCGCTGCCTCGAAGGGGCTTCCGTGATTTGCTACAGTTCGATTCGGCGGTGGCGAAGAACGGGGGCGGACCTACGACGAACCGGAGGTGCAAACCTTCGGATCTCGACGCGCAGCATTGTTTTGCCCGTTCGGTGCACGGGCGGGGTTCTGGTGCGCCGGGGGGAGGCAGGCACGCAGAGGCTGCCGTCGAGGCGTGCCGAGCCGGGAGCCCGGCAACGAGACGGGAACATGTGCGCGGACCAAGCCTTTCATCGGGCTCGGATTCTGTTATCAGGAGGGAGATGCCTGCCATGTCGACAGGGTTAAGTGATCAAGCTTTGGCGGAGTATCTACAAAAGGTCGATGCGGCCGTCGCCGACGGCAAGCTTTCGACGACCGCGGCCGAGAACTTGAAGCGTTGGCTGTCCGAGCCTCCGTACGCGGAATACGTCGGGCGACTGACCAGTTGGATCGACGCCGGCCAGTTCGACCAACTGCAGGAGGCGTTTTGGGAAGTGATTCCTTTCGGGACGGGCGGCCGACGCGGTCCCATGGGCGATCTGGGCACGGCGACGGTCAACCCGCGCACGATCGCCGAATCGGCTCACGGAGTGGCCGTTTATCTGAAGCAGCAAAAGCCGAGTGGAGGACGAGCGGTTGTCGCCCACGACACACGGAATCGGTCTCCCGAATTCGCTCGGATCACCGCCTGCACACTGGCCGCCAACGGGCTGAAGGTGTTCTTTTTTCCGTCTCACCGAGCCACGCCGGAACTGTCCTTCGCCGTGCGTTATTTGAAATGCGACGTCGGCGTCATGATCTCGGCCTCTCATAATCCCCCATCGGACAACGGGTTCAAGGCCTATTGGGACACCGGTTGCCAGGTCCTTCCCCCTCACGACCAGGAAATCATCAAGTGCGTTTACGCCGCGAAAGAGATTCCAACAGTCGACTTCGATGCGGCCGTCCAAGACGGACGGATTGTGATTGTCGGCGAGGAAGTTGACGACGCTTACATCAAAGCGGTGACAGGTTTGAGCCTTTCGTCGGCCCGGCAGGTTCGAGCGCTGTACACGCCGTTGCACGGTGTGGGAGAGACTTCGGTTTACCGCGTCCTGCAGGCGGCGGGATTCACGGACACAGAGGTGTTCGAATTGCAGCGGGAGCCGAACGGCGATTTCCCCAACGTGCCCGACCATTTCCCGAACCCGGAACGGCAGCAGGTCTTCGGCCCGGCCATCGAGCACGCCCAGCAAGCCGGCCATGATTTGATTCTGGCTTCCGACCCGGACGCGGACCGCTTGGCCGTGGCTGTGCGCCGCGCCGACGGCCGGTTCGTGTGTTTGACCGGCAACCAGTTGGGCGCGCTGTTGGTGGATTACATCCTGCGAAAGCGGTCGGCTGCCGGATCGCTCAGCGAGAAGAGTTACGTCGTCGAGACGCTGGTGACCACGCCGCTGATTGCCGCGATCGCCCGCGCGTATCAAGTGGATGTCGTGTCCGACTTGCTGGTCGGCTTCAAGTACATCGGTCAGACGATGGACCAGCGTGGCGCAGAAGATTTCGTCTTCGGGGCCGAGGAGTCGCTGGGCTACTTGGCGGGCGATTACTGCCGCGACAAGGATGCGGCGATCGCAGCCTTGTACACGATGGAGCTGGCAGCGGAGCTGCTGCGTCAAAACAAAACGCTCTTGGATCGGCTGGATGAGTTGTACGTCCAGCACGGGTACTACGCCGAGTCGCAGCAGTCGATCGTGTGCAAAGGGGACCGCGGCCGCCAACAGATTGAAGGTTTGATGACCCGTTTGCGGTCGCAGCCGCCCGAAGAATTGTCCGGATGGACCTTCACCGCTGTCCGCGATTACAAAACGCGCGAAGTCCGCCGATTGCCGGAGAACCAGAGGAGCTGCCGCGGCCTCAAGGCGACCTACTGATCTTCGAGGCCGGCGACCCGGAGCGGACGATGCGATTCGCCGCGCGCCCATCCGGGACCGAGCCGAAAATCAAATTCTACCTCTTCGCCTGGTCGGCCTGCCCGGACCCCGAATCGCTGCCCCCAATCAAGCAACAAACCGATGTCGCCATGCGGCAGTTTGGCGATACACTGACCGAATGGCTGAATCAGGCCCTCGCCGAGCAAGATCAATGATCCTCTGCGACAGCAAGTCGGCTGGCTGCATCGCGTCCACCGCGTGGCCAGACGAGAGGAGACGTGGCTCGCTTGCCCCTTGAAAAATCGAAACAACTAACAGATATGGCTGAAGAAACCATCGGAATCTGGCTGATCGGTGCGTGGGGCGGCGTGTCGACGAGCGTCGCGGTCGGCCTATCGGCGCTGCAAGCGGGACTGACTAACCAGACGGGATTAGTCACCAGCCTGGCTCCTTTCGATACTCTGGGACTGGCGGATTGGTCTCAATTCGTGATCGGCGGCCACGAAATCCGTGACACGAATTATTTGGGGGAGGCCGAACGATTGAACGAACAGTCGGGCGTGTTCAGCCCGAAGGTTCTGGAAGGCACGGCTGAGCGGCTTCGACAGTTCGATCGACATATCCGTCCGGGAACGCTGATCAACGCCGGACCAAGCATTGAAGCGCTGGCCAGCGAAGAAGTGAAAGCCCGGGCGGACGAGTCACCGATCGCCGCCGTTCAGCGACTCCGCTGCGACATCGAACAATTCCGCGAAGACCTTGAGCTGGACCACGTGGTCGTCGTGAATTTGGCCTCGACCGAGCCCCGGCAGGATGTGCGCGTGCCTTCCGACTGGACCGAGCTTTGGCACTTGCTCGAGTCGAGCGATCGTTCGCCGCTTCCGGCCAGTTCCCTCTATGCTATCGCAGCCATGCAGGCCGGCTGCTCGTACATCAACTTCACGCCTTCCTTGGGAGCTGAGCTGCCCGCGCTGAAAGAGCTGGCCGAACGACAGGGCGTGTTGCATGCTGGCCGCGATGGCAAAACGGGAGAGACACTGCTGAAGAGCGTGTTGGCGCCGATGTTTGCCGCCCGCAACCTGCGAGTTCTCAGTTGGGTCGGCCACAACATTTTTGGGAATCTTGACGGCCGCGTGCTCAGCGATCCGGCTCACAAAGCAAGCAAGATAGAAACCAAAGATCGGCTGCTCGGCCAAATCCTTGGCTACAAGCCGCAAACGCTCGTGACGATCGAGTACATCGAATCGCTCGGTGACTGGAAAACCGCGTGGGATCACATCCATTTCCGGGGATTTCTGGATACCAAAATGACCATGCAGTTCATTTGGCAGGGCTGCGACTCGTTGCTCGCCGCGCCGCTGGTGCTCGATCTGGTCCGGCTGACCGAGCGCGAGCGCCGACGCGGCAGCCGCGGCGTGATGACGCATCTGGCGTGCTTCTTCAAGAGCCCGATGGGCACGGACGTGGCCGACTTCGTCAGCCAGTTCCGTATGCTCGAGCAATGGGCGGCTGACGTTGCGGCGGCCGAGACCACGACGGGAGACGGAGCTGGCGACTAACAACGCCCAAGACAACGAAACCGATCCCATTCGCATGAAGGCGAAGCTAACCGCCTACCTTCGATTGCTTCGTTTGCCCGCGGTCTTCACCGCGATGGCCGACGTGTTTCTGGGATTCGTCTGCCAGCGTGGCGACTGGCAGCCGCTGTCGATGTTGATCAGTTTGCTGATTGGCTCATCCGGGCTGTATCTGGCCGGCATGGTCCTGAACGACGTGTTCGACCGGCACCGGGACGCTCGGCAGCGACCGGATCGGCCGATTCCGTCTGGCGTCGTGACCGTGAGGGAGGCAGTCGGCTTGGCCTCCCTGTTGATCGTCGTGGCATTGCTTGCGGCGGCGAGTGTCGGCCGCACGGCGTTCGCGACCGCGCTGATGCTCACGTTGGCCGCCCTGGCTTACGACGGTTGGTTGAAGCAGACTTTGGCCGGGCCGATGACCATGGGCCTTTGCCGGCTGCTGAATGTGCTGCTCGGAGCCAGCGCCGTCCATTCCCTCTCCGCCGTATGGCGTTTGCCCCAATTGCACCTGGCGATCAGTTTGGCTGTGTACGTGACCGGGGTCACGTGGTTGGCTCGGAGCGAGATTCGCGCCGAGGCGAGGCGGTCGTTGCTCGGGGCCATCGGCGTAGTCAACCTGGGAGTGGCCGGCTTTGCCACCTTCGTTTTGAATTGGCCGGGAACGCAGCCCGGCTCGGCTCTTTTGATCCTCCTGGTCGTGGCTCTGACGATCAACCGCCGACTGGTGATCATTTTGGCGCAACCAGACCCCATGCGCGTCCGCCAAGCGGTGGGCGTCCTGCTGGGCTCGATCATCATCCTGGACGCGACGGCCGTTCTGTTTGTCTCGGCACGCGTGGACCTCGCCCTGGGCGTTGCTGGGCTGGTCGTCCCCTACCTGTTTCTGCGCAGGCGGCTGGCTGTCACGTGACCAGCATCGCAGAGACCGGTGGCCCAACGGTCTTTGCAACAGCGCTGGCCGGTACGAT
>JAADHY010000226.1 GCA_013151585.1 Planctomycetota bacterium | reverse complement strand
GAGCAGGATCCGCGGGATCCGTCCAGGTTCAACCGGCCGATACCCGTGTTAGGCCAGGTGCCGGGGTGGAAAAGCGGCTTGCCGTCTTCGTTGCGGAGAATCCGTTTGACGGCCTCTTGGTTAGTCGGCTTGCCGTTTTCATCCGGAGCGAGATCGTCCACGGTGACCATCCCGCCGTCGACCGATTGAAAGGCCACCATGCTCCCGTGGCACTGCTGGCAACCCGTGAAGGCCGCCGCCAGTCCGTTGACGCTTTCCACCACTTTGCCGGGCGTGGGGGAGTGCGGGTTGAACGTCACCCGCTTCACGTCCCCGGTGATCGAGCGGCCGCCTTCGACCGTTTCGGCCAGGAAGTTGTCGAGCGAGTGGAGAATGTTGCCCGCCTTGGAGTGATGGCTCACCGTGAATTCTTCGAACTCCACCGGATGGCAACGGCCGCAGTCCCGCGGTGTCACAATGGTGGCGATGAAGTAGCCCTCATGGTTGAAACCGTCGACGTCTCCCTCTTCCGCCTTGTGGCAGTCGTAGCAGGCGACGCCCTTCTTCGCGTGGTCACTGCCGGACCAGTGCTGGACAATCGCCGGCGATTCCTGACGGTGACAATCCACGCAGCGACGCGATTCCGTGGGAACCGCGATGTGGGGCGGAGCTAGTCCCGCCTCCTGGCGTTTCCGAATCACTTCCATCGCCTGGACGAAAACCAGGGAGACCAGAAACAACAGACTCAACCCACCGATGATGTACCGTTTCGTCGTTAATCGCATGCCGCACCATTCCTTGCCAACTGGAGGAACCTGTCGTGTCGATCACCCGCGGGGCTTCTGCGTGCAAGTGGCCTGGTCCCTCACGCAGAGGCTCGCTCCCCAAACTAGTGTGCTACCGAAGCCTCCCAGACCGTCATACCGACGATCAGGAAAACACCAACGACGCCAATCCAGAAACTCAAGTCTTCGTTCCGAGTTTTCCGGCAGAGCCACGCATCAACCAACGGCCAGATGAACATCAGAAAGACGATCAGGCCCGCGCTGAGCACAGCAAAGGTCAGCGGAAACAGCTTCAGCCACCGGAACGTCACGAAGAAGAACCATTCGGGCTTGATCACTTCAGGCGTTTCCAGCGGGTTGGCCCGCGGGCCCATTTCGGCGGGCAGAACCGTGGCCAACACCGTCAAAATCACCATGATCACCAGCCCGATGATCAGTTCCGTGTAAAAGTGGTCGGGAAAGAAGTTGAACGTCTGCGGTTCCTGAGGAGATTCGTCTTCGAAATGCAACTCGCTGATCCCCAGCAACCGAACCAAGCCGATGTGCGCCACCAGCAACAAAATCATCGTAACAGGCAACACAGCGGCGTGCAGAATGAAGAAACGGGAAAGCGTGGTCTGGTTGTATGCTTCGCCGCCCAGCAAAAGCTGTTTGAAGAAGTGCCCCACCACAGGGATGGTGTCGCAAATGTTCGCGCCGACCGTCGCCCCCCAATAGCTCAACTGCTCAAAGACCAAGCTGTACCCTGTGAACCCAACCATGAGCGTGCACAGAAGCAGGCACATCCCGATCATCCAGTTGATCTCGCGGGGCTTCCGATACGCCGCCGTGAAAAAGACCCGCATCTGGTGCAAAATGACCGATGCGATCATCAACGTGGCCGCCCACTTGTGGACGCTCCGGATGTACCAGCCCAACGTCACCTCTTCGGTGATGTACCGCACGGAATCGTAGGCGGTGGCCGGAGCGGGCTGGTAGTAGAAAGCCAGCAGAATCCCCGTGAAGATTTGGACCACGAAAAGATAGGCCGGCGTCCCTCCCAAGCAAAACCACCAACGACGCAGGTGGTTCGGCACCGGCTCATTCGTGAACTCGGCCAGTTGGGCCTTCGAAATCGGTACGCGTTCGCTCAACCACTCCGCAACACTGCTCATCGGCCGACTTCCTTCTGCTCTTCAAGCGAGGCCCTAAACCAGAGGATGCAACCGAACCTCGATAAACAGCAAACCCTTCTCGACCCGAAGCGGGAACCGCGAAAGACTTTGGCCCGCCGCCGCTGGAGGACCGGCGATCGCCTTCCCCGACGCGTCGAAAACTCCATTGTGGCACGGGCAGACGTACTGCTTCTTGACAGACTCCCAATGAACGCGGCAGCCCAAGTGGGGGCAAACGCTCGAAAGAGCAATAAAATCGTCCGCCGTGCCCGATTCCCCCACTCGGCTCACAACGATCGGGAGCCCTTCGGGAGACCAGTACGTCATCGAGTGTCCCACTTTGAACGACTTCAAGTCGGTCACAAACTGCCAACCGGTGTCCGAGGTGCGCGACGGAAACAAGAAGCGGCCCGCATAAGCCAGGAACGTCCCATACGCTCCTGTCAGCCCGAGCCCCATACAAAGAGACGAGAGAAAGGATCGCCGTTCCTTTACTCCTTCCGCCGTGCTGTTTGACTCCGCCGCCCCGTTTGCGGGTTTTTCAGCTTCGCTGGCCATGGCCCCAACTTTCACCTTTTGACGGACTTCAGAGATCTTGGGTGCGTTGGCGTCGCGCCGCCGCGACTGATCCAAAAAGCATGCACGGTTTTGCCATTCGGCTCTACCGAGAATATGCCGGGCTCTGGTGCGTTTCCATCAGTCTTTTTGGCTATTGCCTTGAGGCATCTAGTGTCCTTTCAGCAGAAAAATACCAAAGCCAATTATCATAGTCAACTATTTACCCGGACAAATTCCCGAAAAAATTTGTCGAAAAATCTAAAGACAACTTCTCCGGTTTTGTTTTGCGCCGCTCCGGCCTCGGCTTTGGGTTATGCTCGCTGAAAGAGCCTGCGGAAGGAGCAACGTGAAACTTCCCGCCGAACCGGCCACCATGGAGATCAACGGCAAACAGAAATCCATTCAACGGGGCCGTTCACGTGCGTGCTGTGCCCTCCCGTCGCGTCGATCCCAGTGCCTCTTTTCGCTCCCTCAAAACGCCTTCAACCACACGCTCTTGAAGACCTCGTTCCTCGAGTGACGAAAGGGACTCCGTCACGTTCGCGCACGACAGTTCCTCAAAAGCGGATTCCTCCGTGTTCGCACCGCCAAAGGTTTTGAAACGCGGTCGGAGAATTATGGAAAAGCGCTGCGTATATCGAGAGGATTCGCTATAGACCTTTGCCCGGATAACGCGTACCGTACGATGGGCTTTTTCCCGTGTCAAGCATTCGGGCCCAAACCCGTCGACTTGCCGAAATGGAGAAGGCTATCGCCCTCCCCGGCTGTCCCTTGCTCGCCGGATTCTTCAATCACTCGACGCCATAGTAACCAGTAAGTCCCCCACATCGATCTGGGCCCCCGGCTGAACGTGAACCTCCGCCACTCGGCCCTCGCGTTCGGCCGTGATCACCGTCTGCATCTTCATGGCTTCGAGCGTAATGAGTTTCTGCCCTTTCGCGACCCGGTCTCCGGGACGCACGGCCACCGTGACGACCATTCCCGGCATGGGGGCGGCCACATGGTCGGGGTTGTTTGGATCGGCCAAAAGTCGGCTGGTTTCCGGTTCGAGCGAACGGTCCATCACCGTGACCTCGCGCGGCACTCCGTTCAGTTCGAAGAAAACCGTGCGGCGGCCGTCGTGATGCGGTTCCCCAACAGCCAGAAACTTAACGATCAACGTTTTGCCCGGCTCGATGTCCACCATGATCTCCTCGCCCGGTTTCAAGCCGTACAAAAAGGCGGGCGTCGGAAGCACGCTGGTGTCGGCATACTGTTCCTGATGGCGTGCCAGATCGGTGAAGACCTGAGGGTAGAGCAAGTAAGAGACAACGTCCCGTCGAGTCGGTTCATGCGGCAAAAGCGGCCGGATCGTGTCAGCCGCTTGATCGAAGTCAGCCGGCGGCAGCGTCGCACCGGGACGTCCGCGGATCGGTTCGACGCCGCGAAGCAGCTTCTCGCGAACTTTCCGGGGGAAACCGCCGCGCGTCTGCCCCATCCGACCGCTGAGCAGGTCGATGACCGATTGGGGCAGTGCCAATTCCCGCTCGGACTGAAGCAGTTCCTCGGTCGTCATGTCATTGGCGATCAGAAACAACGCTAAGTCCCCAACGGCTTTGGAAGTTGGTGTGACTTTGACGATGTCGCCGAGCATTCGGTTCACATCGGCATAAGTTCGACACACTTCCGCCCAGCGGTCCGCCAATCCGAGGGCACAGGCTTGTTGGAAGAGGTTTGAGTATTGTCCGCCGGGCATTTCGTGTTGATACAGGTCCGCCCCCGACGGAAGAACCGGTGTCTCGAAAGCCGCGTAAAATTCCCGCACGGCTCGCCAATACTCGGCAATTGTGTCCAACGGTTCGCTGTCCAAGCCCGTGTCGCGGGAAGAGAATCGCAGAGTTTCGATCAACGTGTTCAGATTGGGTTGGGAGGTCCCGCCGGACATGGGCGCCATGGCTGCGTCGGCGATGTCCAGCCCGGCTTCGGCCGCTTTGAGAATCGCCGCGGCTTGCACTCCAGCGGTGTCATGCGTGTGGAAGTGCACCGGGATGCCCACTTCCTGCCGCAATGTCCGGACCAATCGCTCGGCCGCGAAGGGTTTGCACAGGCCGGCCATGTCTTTGATGGCCAAAATGTGTGCCCCCATCCGCTCCAGGTCTTTGGCCATCTTGACGTAGTACTTCAGGTCGTATTTGGTCCGGTCAGGGTTCAGAATGTCGCCCGTGTAACAGATGGCCGCCTCGCACAACGCCCCGCTCTTCAGAACCTCTTCGACCGCCACCCGCATGTTCGGCACCCAGTTCAAAGCGTCGAAGACGCGGAACAGGTCGATTCCCGCGTCGGCCGCCTCCCGGACAAAGGCTTTGACGACGTTATCGGGATAATTGGTGTAACCCACGGCGTTTGACGCTCGCAGCAGCATCTGAAACAGAATGTTCGGAATCCGTTCCCTTAAATCGGCGAGTCGCTGCCATGGGCACTCCTTGAGAAACCGCATGGCCGTATCGAAAGTCGCGCCGCCCCACATTTCGATGGAGAAAAGATTCGGGCAGAGCCGGGCGTATGCATCGGCCACTTGCAAAAGGTCATAGGTTCGGAATCGGGTCGCCAAGAGGGACTGGTGGGCGTCGCGGAAAGTTGTGTCCGTGATCAGGAGCGGGCGATGGCGCCGGATCCACGCGGCAAACTTTTCCGGGCCCATCTTCTGGAGTTTCTGCCGCATTCCCTCCGGAATCGGCCGCCCGGGCTCCACCCGTGGGACGGGCGCCGGATTCCGCCGCGACGGTTCGGGACGCCCCTTCACCAGCGAGTTCCCATTGACGATGACGTCGGCCAAGTAAGTCAGCAGCTTGGTCGCTCGGTCTCGCCGCGGAGGAAAGTCGAACAGTTCGGGCGTCTCGTCAATGAATGTCGTCGTGCACTCACCGGCCAACAAACGCGGGTGCATCACCAACTTGATCAGGAACGGGATGTTCGTTTTGACGCCCCGAATACGGAACTCTTGCAAGCAGCGTTCCATCCTTCGGACGGCGTCTTCGAAACGCCGCCCGCGAGCGGTCACCTTCACCAAAAGCGAATCGTAGTAAGGAAAGATCACCGCCCCGGAAAAGGCCGTTCCGGCATCCAGACGGATGCCTAACCCGCTGGCCGATCGGTAATGTGAGATGCGGCCGTAATCGGGCATGAAGTTGTTGCTCGGGTCTTCTGTCGTAACGCGGCATTGAAGGGCGTAGCCGTTCGTTTGGACGGCGTCCTGCGAAGGCAGCCCGATCGTCGGGTGCGACAACGGAGCTCCTTGAGCAATCAGAATCTGCGCCTTGACGATGTCGATCCCCGTCACCTCCTCGGTCACCGTGTGTTCGACCTGAATCCGGGGATTGACCTCGATGAAATAGAACTCGTTGGTGTCGGCATCGACGAGGAACTCCACCGTGCCGGCGTTTTCGTAGTGGACCTCGCGGCCGATCGCCAACGCGGCTTCGCAAAGCGAGTGCCGGAGGTCCGGGGCGAGGTTGGGAGCGGGGGCAATCTCGACCACCTTTTGGTGTCGCCGCTGGACCGAACAATCGCGTTCGAACAGATGGACGAGCCGTCCGTGCTGGTCGCCCAGAATCTGAATCTCAATGTGCCGAGCGCGCTGGATGTATTTTTCGATGAAGATGTCGGGGCTGCCGAAAGCGTTGAGCGACTCGCGTCGAGCCTGCTCGAAAGCGGTTTCGAACTCCTCGGGGTTCCGCACGACGCGCATCCCGCGCCCACCGCCGCCGTGGGCGGCCTTCAAAATCACCGGAAACCCCACTGTTTCGGCGACCCGCTTGCCTTGGGCCGCATTCCGCACCGCCCGGCCACTGCCTTCCAGAACGGGGACGCCGACTTTGCGAGCGATCCGAAGCGCGGACGTTTTGTCGCCCACCTGCCGAAGCGTCTCAACGCGCGGCCCAACAAAGACGATCCCTGCTTCTCGACACGCTTCAGCAAAATCGGCGTTCTCAGACAGAAAGCCGTAGCCCGGATGGATGGCATCGATCTGTTGCTTCTTGGCCAACGCAATGATCGCATCGATGTCCAAATAAGCCCGGATCGGCTCGCCGCGCCGACCGATCGGGTAGGCTTCATCCGCTTTGAAGCGGTGCAACGCATACCGGTCTTCGTAGGAGTAAATTCCCACCGTCCGAATTTCCAGCTCGTGAGCGGCTCGGAAAATCCGGATCGCAATCTCGCTTCGGTTTGCTGCCAATAACCTTTTGATTGGTTTCATGCTCCCACCTTGAAAAACTGAACTTCGGACTGGGCGGTTGCAGCTTGTCCGGGCTTTCAGGCGACCGCCACCAGGGGCGCCAGGCTCGTCAGGCCTTTTCAAAGCCCGACGGGCATCGTCCTGTCGGCGCGCAGCGGTCACGCTTTGCCCATTGCGGCTGGCCGACGAACCACACCTGACAAGGCCCCTGACGGTCGCCCAGACTTCCACGACGCCGAATCGGCGCGTTCCAGCCTCGTCCAGGCGATCGCGGATCAGTTCGCGTCAGAAGAGCTCGCGGAGCCCGGCCGTCCCAACGACCCGATACGCTGCCGCTGCAAGAATTGTCAGCCTGACATCGCCCTGTCCCCCGGATTATTCATGAATCACACGGACCTGCCGCGTCAGCAAGGTGTGGTCAACGAGTCGCCTCACTCACGCTCCCGGTGAATGTCTACGAACCGTGTCGCGGACGGGCCCTTTCCCTGAATAATCCAGGTTGCTGGTCGGAAACCAACAGTCCGGGCGGCGAGAGCGGATTGTGAGAAATCCGCGCGCAAAACACAACAGTACGACGGCTCCTGGCTCAGGCCCATCGCCCGAAATGACCACACAGAAGCGATGAAATCCTGTCTCTAATTGCCGGCCCTCCGCTGCCATTTTTCAAAATTCGCCGCAATCGCTCTCGACACAGAATTCGTTTTTCATTATCAACCGCGTCCCCTAACCCTCTCTCTCCGCATCCTTTCTTCCGTCCTTTCCGACACCTTTTTTGTGCAATCAGGGAGGCGTGAATGCCGCCGGAGCGAGCTACCGGTTGGCACGCCGTTTGGGCGTACAACCGCGCGCTGATTTTCCCGGTGCTCATCGTGACATCGGTGCTGGTGATCGTGGCCCCGCTGCCGCCGGCGCTGATGGACTTCTTGCTCTCTTGCAACATCACGCTCTCCGTAGTGATTTTGCTGACAACGATTTACGTCAAACAGCCCCTGGAATTCAGCGTCTTTCCCGCCCTGTTGCTGGGCACCACCTTGGCCCGGCTCGTGCTGAACGTGGCCTCAACGCGACTGATCCTTCTGCGTGGAGCCACCGACGGGACGCACGCGGCCGGAGGCGTGATCCAGGCCTTCGGCGAGTTCGTGGCCGGCGGAGAGATCGTCGTCGGCCTGATTCTGTTCATCATCCTGATTGCGATTCAGTTCCTGGTGATCACGAAGGGAGCGACGCGAATCAGCGAGGTGGCCGCCCGATTTGCCCTGGACGGTATGCCGGGTAAGCAGATGGCCATCGACGCCGACTTGAACGCCGGGTTGATCACGCAGGAAGAGGCCAAGGCCCGCCGCGCCGAGATCACACAGCAAGCCGACTTTTACGGGGCCATGGACGGGGCGAGCAAGTTCGTTCGAGGCGACGCGATCGCCAGCATCGTTATTACGCTCGTCAACATCCTGGGCGGCCTGTATGTCGGCATGGTCATGCACGACATGGACCTGCAGCGGGCCGCCGAGGTTTTCACGAAACTGACGATCGGCGACGGCTTGGTCACTCAAGTTCCAGCTTTCCTGATCTCGTTGGCCGCCGGGTTGATCGTCACACGCACATCTGTTGACAGCGATCTGCCGCGCGATGTCGTCGGCCAGCTCTTTCGGCACCCCGAGGCCATGTTTCTGGCCGCCTCATTCCTGGTGGCTCTATCGTTGACCGGACTGCCCACAAAGCCGCTCTTGGCTCTGGGGCTGGGGTGTGCTGCCGTCGGAGTGGTGCTGAACCGAAACCGCAAAGCGCTCCAGACCGCCAAGCAGGTCGAGAAAGCGAAAAAGGAAGCCCCTCCTGAGCCGAAACCGGAAGACAACCTCCTGGTCGACCCGCTGGAACTGGAGCTGGGGGTCGGGCTGATCAAGCTGGCCGATCCGGCTTCGGGCGGCGATTTGCTGCAGCGGGTGACCCGCGTGCGGCACCGGATCGCTCAAGAGCTTGGCATCATCTTGCCCAAAGTTCGGATTCGCGACAACATCCGGCTGGAGCCGCGACAATACCAAATCAAGATTCGCGATGTGCCGGTGGCTTGGGGCGAGGTCTACCCGGACGCCGTGTTGGCCATCGATACCGGGGCCACGTCGGGCGAGATTCCCGGCGTCGAGACAAAAGACCCAGCTTTCGGCCGCCCGGCGAAGTGGATCGACCCGGCGCACAAAGAACGGGCCGCTCTGCTGGGGTACAACGTTGTTGAGCCCAGCGCGGTCGTCATCACTCATTTGTCAGAGATCGTGCGAACGCACGCGGCCGAATTGCTCACCCGCCAGCAAGTGCATCAACTGCTGGACAACCTGAAGCAAACGGCCCCGAAGGTCGTCGAGGAGCTGATTCCGGAATTGCTGAAAACCTCGCACGTCCATCACGTGCTTTGCAATTTGCTTCGGGAACGGGTGCCAATCCGTGATTTGGAGACAATCCTGCAAACGCTGGGGGATTACGCCGACCGGATCAAGGATGTGACGATCCTGACCGAATATGTCCGCACGGCGCTGGCTCGCACGATCTGCCAACAGTATCGCGACAAGAACCGTGTCCTTCGGGTCGTGACTCTCGATCCCGCCCTGGAGGATATCCTCTCGGCCGGCTTCGACTTTGGCGAGCATGGTTTGGTCGTGAAGTTGTCTCCGCAAATCGCGGAGGCCTTCACCCGCGAGCTGGCCAGGAAACTGGAGCCGCTGGTCTCCCAGGGCTACCGACCGGTTCTATTGTGCAGCAGTCCATCGCTGCGAGCGGGGTTGAAGCAAATCACGTCGGCGGCCTTGCCGAAGCTGGCCGTCCTGAGCCTCAACGAAATCACGCGAGATACTCAAGTGGAATCGGTGGCGCAGGTCGGCGCCGAGATTCTGCAACGAGTCGAAATCGGTGCCTCTTAGCCGGAGGCGTCGGGATTGGTCATCTATCCGTTGCCCATCCTTTGAGGATTCGAAACGATGACGGAAGTCAGAACGTTCAAAGCCGCGAGCATGCAGGAGGCGCTGGAGATCGTGCGCCGCGAACTCGGCTCGGAAGCCGTCATTCTTCACACACGTCAAGTCTCGCGCCGCAAGCTGTTCCCCTGGACGAGGGCGAAGCAAGAAGTCGAAGTCACGGCGGGGATCGGTGTGAATGTCCGGCCAAGGACCTCGGGGGTCCGAAAAACGACGCGGTCTGGGGAAGGTTCCCCGGATCAGGTACCGCCGCCCAGACGTCGGCAGGTTCCGAAAGCTTCGCGGAGAAGTTTCGGCGCCGACTCGATGTCATCGGACGCTGCACCCGCAACCCACGGCCAGCCGGTCCCGGCGGCCACTCCTCGTCAGCAAGCCGCCGCCATCTGGTCGGAACTCTGCCAGAAGTCACCAGGGATCGACTTGACGACCCCTCCCGATTTCCTGAACCCCGACGGATCGACAGGGCCCTCCGCACCGCCAGCCGGTGGCGCCGCCCCAAACTCATCGGTGCCGGACTCCCCCACGCTGACGCCCGAGCAGCTCGCCGCTCGGCTGGACTCGATCCAAGCGATGGTCGAACAGTTAAGCCGAACTGCTCAGTTGCAGCGGAAAGAAGAGATTCCCCCCGAACTGTTCCATCTCTACACCCACTTGATCGACTCGGACGTTGAAGACGACTTGGCTCGAGAGTTGATCTTCCGGGTCCGCCGCAACGCGACGGCTGAGCAGTTGAGCGATGCCGACGCTGCCATGTCTTTGCTGACCGCCATGATCGAGTCGGAGATTGAATGTTCCGGGCCGATCACACCGCGTGCCGGATCGCGTCAAGTGATCGCTTTGGTGGGACCGACCGGGGTCGGCAAGACGACGACTATCGCCAAACTCGCTGCCAACTTCCGCCTTCGCGACGGCATCAAGATGGGCCTAGTCACGGTCGACACCTACCGGATCGCCGCCGTGGAACAGCTCCGGACCTACGCCGAGATCATCGATCTGCCGATGAAAGTCGTAACCAGCCCGCTGGAAATGCGACGGGCGTTGGAAGAGCTGAGTGGTCTGGACTTGGTCCTGATCGACACCGCGGGACGCAGCCCGCGCGACGATTTGAAAATTCAAGAACTAAAGAGCTTGCTGACCGAAGCCGACGTCGATGAAGTCCATCTCGTACTCAGCATGACGGCCAGCGCCCGGAGCCTGATCGCGACGGCCGAACGATTCGCGCCCGCCAACATCACGGCGTTGGTCCTGACCAAACTGGACGAAGCCGCCGAAATGGGAACGCTCCTTTCTGTGGCGCGCCGAGTTCCCCTGCCCATCAGCTATCTGACCACAGGACAGGATGTGCCCGATGACATCGAACCAGCCCGCGCCGGGCGCATCGCTCGCCTGATTCTGGGACAGGAATCGGTGTTGCAATGATCGAGCCCAAAGCCGCTCGGAGCCGGCTTTTCTTTTCCCGTTGCCGCCTAGAAAACCCCAAAAACGAGACGACGGAAGTCTCCATGACTGACCAAGCGACTGTTTTGAGGCAACTGATCCAGAAGCGACGCTCGTCGCCGCAGTCTTCGCCGCCCTCGCACCGGATGGCTCGGACGCTTGCCGTCACCAGCGGCAAGGGCGGTGTGGGCAAAAGCAATCTCGCGTTGAACCTGGGGATCGCCCTGGCTCAACACGGCGCTCGGGTTTGCCTGCTGGACGCCAGCTTGGGCCTCAGCAACTTAGACTTATTGTGTGGACTGAACGGATACTGGAACCTGTCGCATGTCCTTACCGGCGCGCGAAACTTGAATCAAATCATCCTTGACGGACCGGCAGGCGTGCATCTGGTTCCCGGAGCCAGCGGATTGGCCGATGTGGCCGACTGTCCTGAGCCGGCTCAGCAAAACATCCTGACGCAGATGACGCAGTTGGAGCAGAATCACGACTTCTTGATCGTCGACACCGGGCCGGGGATTCACCGGCCGGTGCGGTCGTTTGTCGAGGTCTGCGACTACGTATTGGTGGTGACCACGCCGGAGCCGACGGCCATCGCGGATGCCTATGCCACGGTCAAAGCTCTAGCCGGCCGCGGCGGTCTCGCTATGCATTTGCTGGTCAACCAAGCGGCGTCGGCCCAGCAGGCCCGGCAGATTTTCGAGCGACTAAAACAGACCAGTCAGATATTCGTGCGTCGGGAACTCGACTACGCCGGATTTGTGCCCTTCGATCGGTCGGTGCCGAATGCCGTCGCGCGACGGCGCCCGTTTCTGATCGAATTCCCGGATTGCTCCGCCTCTCTGGCCGTCCGGAGGTTGGCCGGACGACTTCGCGGACTGCCGGGCCAGACCAAGGAATCATCCCCCTTTTTCGCCCGCCTTTGGAATCACCTTCGAAAAAGAGCGGCGTGAGGCGCGCCAATGCGCGAAGCACGCCGAAAAACGTGCACCACGACTCGACATTTCCGCGAGCGCCGGGGGCGGCCGTTGAAAAAAATCGCCGGGCAAGCGTCTCCGGTCGCCTTCCGTGCGAATGCGATGGCCGCCCTGATTTTGAGTGACCGAAAACAGCAAGATTGGACGAAAGAAGGGCCGAAGGCGTTGGTGGTACAACGTTGGCCGACTGATTCGACGGCCTCGTAGAGTCGTCGTTTCGTCGCGCCGGGATTCGGACGCTGGCGTCGGTCTTGAGGAAAACCGCGCTGCAACTGGCACGTAATGGGAAAAGCTGTTTGATCAGGAGTTTTGTAACAGAAAGACTAACAATTTTGGCGCTCTGTGCCGATAGATTTCGACAGGGGAGGCGTTCGCTTTGGCTAGCGCTTGCATCGTCTTCCAACCCCAGTCGGATCGGTCGGACGGAACACAGTGGCCACACAATTCGCGAGCAGGTTGGCGCTGATCGCCTTCTTTGTCGTGTCCGTGCGCGGGCTGATGGCTCACGCCGACTTTGAAGGGACCCTGCGAACTGCGCTGATCGTCGTCGCAGCCTTCTATGTCCTCGGCTGGCTCATGGGGTATCTGGCCCAACTGCTCGTCGAGGAAAACGCTCGCGCCGAAGTCGAACGTCTCTTGTCCGAAAGATTACGACCAGATTCGTGATCCCCGCCGAAACTTGCCGCACACACCGGGACGCCCACGGAGGGATAAATGGCAACGAAAGTCTCTGACGAGGCAATCGCCCAACTGTGGAGAGAGTACAAAAAGGACCAGTCCAATCAGGAACTGCGCAACAAGCTGATCGAACACTACTTGCCGCTGGTGCGATACAACGCCGAGCGGGTTTGGGCCAAGCTGCCGGAAGGCGTCGATCTGAACGATCTGATCTCGGCGGGCGTTTTCGGCTTGATCGATGCGATTGAAGCCTTCGACCTGGAACGCGGCGTGAAGTTTGAAACCTATTGCGTGCCGCGAATCCGTGGAGCCATGCTCGATGAGCTGCGCACCATGGACTGGGTGCCTCGCCTGGTTCGCAGCAAAGCCAGCAAGCTGGAAGCCGCCCGCAAACAAGTCGAGGCTCAACTGGGACGTCCCCCCACCGACGCCGAACTGGCTCAGGCGATGGAAATGAGCCTTGAGGAGTTCGAGAAACTCAAGAACGAGGCGAACGCGGTCAACCTGATCAGCCTCAACAAGAAATGGTACGAGACGGACAGCTACAAGGATATTCGCGAGATCGACATCCTGGAAGATGCCAAAGGCGAAGACCCGACACGCGGCATCCAGAAACGCGATCTGATGAAGCTCGTCACCAAAGGCCTGAACCGAAACGAGCGGCTGATCCTGATTCTTTACTACTACGAAGAGCTGACGATGAAAGAGATCGGTCAGACGCTGGGGCTGTCCGAATCGCGAGTCAGCCAGATGCACTCAAGCATCGTCAACCGCCTGAAAGAGCAGCTCAAACAACGCCGACCGGAATTCGGCTAAAAACGCCTTTTCAAATCCGAGCACCTGCTGAAAGGACGCACTGTGTTGCGTCCTTTTTTTCTTCCTGACACCGTGCGGTCGCGACAGAGTTGGCGGCGCACGATGTGGACCGGCTGGGGGGCAGGTCGGCTGGATTGAGCTCGTCTCACGCGAACTCCAAGTGCAAACGAGACGGCTGCTGGGCACGCCCCCGGGTGCCGGCCCCGCTAGCCCAAGTTCCCCAGTTGTTGACGTAAGTTCTTGCCCTGTAAGGACCGCACCCCGAAAGTTTCCACTACATTTCGATCTTGTTTATTAATGAAACGCTGTCCCAACCGCCATTCAGGCCGGCCCACCGTGCCCACCTCGTAGAGCGACCACTCCGTGTTCGGCCGCGCGATCACCACCAGCGCGGTCGCAATCAGGCGCGCCAATGGCGGGTCGACGCGGTACACATCGAACCGGCCGAACCGCCACGAATACCTCCGCCGCCAAATGCCCCGCCCCATCGCACGTTACGCTCTGCCAATAGCTGTGCTATAGGCGAGCAACACCAGGGCAAAGAACAGGAGTAGAGCCCCCACTCCGGGCAGAAAGTGCCGGCCGGCACATACGTGCCCGTTAACCGCCCAATCTTTGATCAAGATAGAGTTGGAGAAGGGGGCTGCCATCACGGAGTGGAGCCGAAATCTGCAAGTTGGCCCAATCCGTCTTCGGGACCGTAATCGGAGGACCGCAAGATTTCTTGCGTCCCGTTTGTGTTCAGAAATTCCCGAGCCCACGTGCCGGCTAGGCAGATTGCCTGCGCAGATACAGCAGGAGACCTAGGATCGCAGGAACCGCTAGGCTCAACAAAACGATCGCTGGCATGAGAGAACGGCGCCGTGGAAGGGGTCGATCGGCTTGGACCCAGCGAGCTCTCGCTTCCTGGATGGCCTTCACACTTCCTCAGCCTTTTTGCCGGGAAATTGCGTAATGGTCGGCCGCCCGCCGAGGGTTTTGTCGACTACAATCGACGTCCTATCCGGTCCGTCCATGCCTTCGATGGAGAAGACTGTGTCGTCAATCGGCTTATTCACGGACTCCCATTCGAACTCCAATTCCCACCGTCTGAGGTCGTGGTGTGGAACGTCCGCGAGGAACATGCCGGCGCGATGCGTCAAAACGGCGGTGCGAGGCACCCACGCGCCGCCGGAGCCGCGCGCCCACGTCACCTGGCAGACATGTTCGGGCTCGCTCCATTTCCCGGGCACGGCCCGCGGCGGATCGCCTTCGATGACCAAGTACCGCTCCTCTAGACGGATGGGCACCCAGCCTTTGCCCGTGTCAAACCAAATCGTTCGCCGAGCTTCGTTGTCCGGACCGAACTGCCACGTGATTTTGACAAGTGTCGGCTCCACTTGTTCAAGCTCGATGACGTTCTTCGTGCTGAGGATTCCATCGCTGTTGAAGAACCTTTGAGGTTCCGTCGCAGCCATGAGCTCAGCGCAATTGGCCAGACCGAGCGACCGAATGTTGAACATCCCTGTCCGCCGGTCGGGCGGTTCCCCCGCTGGGTAGACAATCAGAGTGTTCTTTGGCCGTCCGCGTTTGATGACGCGATCCTGAGTCGAGACAAACTGAAACTCGGCCTCGTACGTTCTGTCGGGAAGCCAATACGAGCGCTTGGTGTCGAAGCGGAATCGCTGTCCGGGCCAGTCGAAAGCTGCGTAGATCGAGACGGGCGTCTCGTGCTCTTCAACTGATTTCCCATCCAGGCCCAAGTCTTCAACGATTCGGCCCCGCGCCCGGAAAATCCCCGTTTGAAAGAAACGCGACCGCTGCTCGATTGACCGAACGGCCTCAGCGACCGGCGTCCGGTTGTCCGCCCGATCGACCCCGTCCGGAGCGGCAGACGCACCCACTGCTAGTCCGGCCGCTGTCCACACCGCCACCAAAACCGCCGTTTGCATGATGACTCCTTTCAAACGACGCTCCCAGAATTCTGCGCCAAATCACCGTGCCAAGCACGGCACAGACATGTGCTAACGAGCTAATTCCCGGCGGGCAGTCCGGTCGATCCGCAATTCGGCCGGCCTCGGCGCTCCAGGGCGATCCCCTCAACTGACGCCGTTTGGGCAGTTCCGTTCGGCACCCATGAGGCGTTCGTCCCCGTGCAATTGCGGATTTCGAAACACCAAATCACCTCGCCGTCGTCGCCGCGGCCCTGAATCCCCACTGGGCCGACCGTCTGAACGTACCACCCGGAATGGTTCTGGATATTAACAAGACACGTGCGAGCGGCATCACTCGCGCCGGTGCTTCGATGTGTGTCTCAGCACGGTTCGGTGGCGGGGCAGTCGGTCCATACAACCCGTATGCGCGCCTCCCGCGGATATCACGTAATCGCTCGTCATCGAGCACAGACGGTCCTAGGTGTGTTGCGTACACAATAGTCGAAAGTGAAAATGCGAGCAACCCCATTCGGCAGCGTCCCGACAGGCGGGCGCACGACAGGGTTTGCATAGGGCGCCGAGTCGGTGCAAAC